>PAEG01000073.1 GCA_002703045.1 Acidimicrobiaceae bacterium | reverse complement strand
ATTGTCTGCCAGTACACGTTCGATCCAGAAGACTGGCTTCGCCTTGTCGAAACACATCGTGTTTCTGCAACATTTTCTGCCCCTACCCCTATTCGCCGGATCACTGCCCTACCGAAAGAAACCAAAGACAAGTACGATGTTTCATCGATGCAATCGATGATNGCAAATGCTGCTCCATGGACGATGGCGCTCAAAAAAGCCTANCTTCGAGATTTTCCTCCCGATTCGCTTTGGGAGATTTATGGCTCCACGGAACTTTCGGTCTGCACTGTTTTAGCGCCAGAGGATCAGCTTCGGAAACCGGGGTCATGCGGCCTTCCATCTCCCGGAGTTGAGATTCAACTCATCGACGATGACGGGAAAGTCATCAACGAGCCCGATACCCCAGGTGAATTGTATGCGCGTTCCGTTGCTCTCTTTGATACCTACTACAAAGCTGAAGAAAGATANTTAGAGGACCANCTCGATGGNTTTCAAACTGTTGGTGATATCGCATATAAGGATACGGACGGATATTTCTACATCTGCGATAGNAAAAAAGACATGATCATCACTGGNGGAGTGAACGTGTACCCTGCTGAAATAGAAAANGTNTTAGACGAACACCCNCAGGTNCANGAAGNTGCTGTTGTTGGGGTAGNNGACGAGGAATGGGGAGAGGTAGTTTCTGCNATTGTTGTTCGAAACGGGGAATGCTCNGCTGAGGAGCTGATTGAGTTTGCGCGCGAGCACCTGTCTGGGCCTAAAACTCCAAAGNTTGTTNTTTTCGTCGATGAGCTTCCGAAAACAGGGTCNGGGAAAGTTCTNAAAAGGGAGTTNNGGGATCGAGTGGNCCTCCATATTCAATCNGAGGCCTAACTACCCCNCCTTANCTNAAGCGTANGTGGCGTTTTCTAGCTTGTGGGGGTATTNAGTGGAAGGTCAATGACTTCAGCAGNGCCGGTTTGTTGATCTAGAAGTTCAAGCTGTTCGCCTTGTCGACGTCGCAGACCAGCATGCCAGTGTTTCCTGCACATAAGTTCGTAAGTTACTTCAACAGCTTCTTCCTTCTCCTCATCAGCGGTGTCACCGACGACTTTCAACGCTCCGGAGTAAACCTGAATACCATTCACAAGGCGAGCATTATGGGTNGCNCGTGAACCGCACCAGCAGCGAGCTTCTACCTGCACCTGATTTCGTTCATCGGCGAGTTCAAGCAGTCGAGCTGTACCTGGGAACAACTCGCCTTGAAAGCTCGTGAGTAGGCCAAACGCATATACGTCCACGTGTAGTTCATCGACCACTTGAGCTAATTGTTCAATCTGTTTGGGCTCATAAAACTGGGCTTCATCACAAACTATCGCATCCAGTCCAGAAGCTTCAAAAGCGGTTCGAGCCAGTTCGAAGAGGTTAAGTTTCGAGTCGACGATCTCGGCTTCGGCTTCAACTCCGAGGCGGCTTGAAACTTTTCCAGCTTGCCGATCAAGTTGAGTGGTCAGAATTACGTTAAGTCCTCTTGCGGCAAGGTTGTGGCGAATTTGGAGAGCTTGAGTGCTTTTACCTGAGCCCATTGTCCCGAAGAAAAAACGTAATTCTGCCATATGGAGAAACTACACCCTTGTGATTCTCAGTCAAGTGGTAGCAGTCTGTATCTATAATTTATTTTCATTCCGTCAGAATTAAAAAAGGAAAGACTACAAAGAAGAAAAATGTCGCGTATTTTTCTTATAAAATATGCAACTACCGCGCGGCTGCGGAGACGACAAACGCCTAGAGGACTGTATGTACGTACCTGTTAGAACATCATCTCGTGACTTCGCGACCAAGACCGGCCTTTTCCTCATATTGGCGGGTGTTCTTCTTGCCCTGTTCGCCCTCTATCAACTCTTTGGCACCGCATGGGTAACCCAACGGGCACAAAAAGGGCTCGAAAATGAGCTCACGGAAGTAACCCAACAAGTCCAAGCAGATACGGTGCTGCAAAACACGTTCACCCAGCTCGAAACCATCATCGTCACCGAAAACATCGAAGTAACGGAAACCGTTGAAACTGAAGTATCCACATCACCCTTTGATGACCTCACAGCTGAAGAACTCTCAGCGTTAGGGGCCATTGTCTATAAACCACAAGGAGAAGCCATAGCGCAGATCATCTCCCCCGACATGGGAGTGGATTCCATCGTTGTCGCCGGAACCTCTGTCGCCGACTTGCGGAAAGGGCCGGGCCATTACTCAGAGTCCGCTGCCCTGTGTTCAACTGGGAACGCTGCCATTGCCGGACATAGGACAACCTATGACGCGCCGTTCGGAGATATCCAAAACCTTGCATTCGGTGATGAAATACAGATCAATACGCCGTACGGTAACTGCATCTACATGGTCNTCGACAAGTTCATCGTTGAACCGAACGAACACTGGGTTGTTGAACAAGACAACGAGTGGAGCGAAGCTGAAGCAGCTAAAGCATCTGAATACAACATGCCAGCTAACCGTTTGACCCTAACCTCATGTCATCCGAGGTACTCTGCTGAGCAACGCTTCATTGTTGTCGCCCAACTGATAGAAACCAACGTCCCCTACCTTCCAACACAGGAAGAAATAGCGGCCCTCATAGCAGAAACATCAACAACAACTGTTGTCTCTGAAGATGTCACCACAACAGAAACCATTGAACGGGAAGAAACAGTAGAAACCACCGTCACGGAAGACGTTGTGGAAGAAGCCGTCGATCAAGCCAACACGGTAGGTGACGCTGAAGGGTTCGGTACTGGACTTGATGGTGAAGGAACTAAAGAGCTCCTGCCAGCGATCCTCTATGGACTTATCTTCTTCATGGTTTGTTTCAGAGTATGGGAATTCACACACAACGGCTGGGGACGAGGTAGCTATACGAACAACGAAGGCGTATTCGTCATGGAGGTACGTAATGTGCCACCAACACGAGTAAAGAAAAACATTATGGACGAGGCCACGGGTGCTTACTTGCGTACGGAATGGGTAACCCAAGGAGGCGCTGGAAAACTAGAAAACGTTGACCCTCGTAAATTCAAGCTCGCCGTCTACTCAATCGGTGCCATACCAATGCTCGTCGCTATGAGCCTGTGGTTTTACAGAATTGATCTTTTACTTCCCAGTTATTGATCAATGGACTTGGCGTTCATGCCCTTCCCAATAAGGCTCGCGAAGTATTTTCTTTAAAACTTTCCCAGTTGCATTTATCGGGAGCTCATCAACAAATTCAACAGATTTAGGGACTTTATAACCTGCGAGATTCTCCCGAGCGTAAACGAGTAAGTCCATCTCTTGAATTGTGGAGTCAGGGTGCAGGACAACGATTGCATGAACTTGCTCACCCCAGCGTTTGTCAGGAATACCGATCACTGCGGCCGAATGGACAGCCTCATGGGAAAAGAGGACATCTTCGACTTCCCTCGGGTATATGTTCTCCCCACCAGATATGATCATGTCCTTTTTCCTATCAGTGATGTAGAGGTAACCTTCGCCGTCAAGTTTCCCGAGATCTCCGGTGTGCATCCACCCTCCCCGTAATGCGGCGGCCGTTGCCTCTTCATCTCCTAAATAACCGTCCATGAGCGCCGGGCCGCGACATATAACTTCTCCTACTTCTCCGACTTGAACGTCTATGTCTTGATCGTTAACGACACGAACTTCGAAACCATGCGCTACGACTCCCGCCGACGATAAGAGGTGGGGCTTGTTGACTGGATCGTGGTCTTCGGGGCGTAGCACCGTGCATCCTGATGTTTCAGTCATTCCAAAAAGCTGGCAGAAATCAGCGTCGAAAACTTCGATAGCTTTCTCAAGGACAGAAGGGGGAATTGTTGATGCTCCGTAGGCGACAAAATCGAGAGAAGAGAGATCAGCTTCTTCTATATCGGGATGATTAATGAGAAGGTTGATCATGGTTGGGACAAATAGAGCATCAGTCACCTTCTTTTCTTCCAATACATGGATGACGTCAGCAGGATTGAACTCTCGGACAACAATGTTAGGGACGCCATTGTATGCATAGGTGAACGATACGTTCGCTGCGATATGAAAGAGGGGAAGTCCTTGAAGGTAAATATCGTTCGGATCTGGCTTGTATTCAAGGGTGAACGAAACTATGCGAGCCCACAACGCCTGATTTGATATGACAGTCCCTTTCGGCCTCCCAGTCGTACCACTGGTGTATAGGACAGAGCAGATTTGTGAAGCATCTATCGGTGATCGCTCTAATGGAGGGACTGATTCCAATGCCTGTTCGTACTCAGGTCCTAAAGCTATTCGTTCAGCGCAGTTAAGTTGTTCACCTATCTCATGAAAACCCGGTCCGGTAATGAGAAGCTCCGGGTTTGAGTTTTCCATTATGAAAGCAAGTTCGGGGACGGCGAGTCGAAAATTCAGCGGGACTAGAGCGACCCCTGAGCGTATAGCGCCGATTTGGATTTCGAAGAATTCTTTTTCGTTCATTGCGAGAAACGCTATACGTTGTCCCGGTGTTATCCCCTTGGTTTTGATCAGATGCGCTAGGCGGCTTGCCCGTTCATCGACCTCACCAAAAGTTAATTCCTCATTATTGACAGAAATGGCGCATCGGTTTGGGAATTGAAAAGCTGATTGTTGAATAATGTCCGGAACTGTTATCACGCACTTATGTTTACAGATAATCTCTTATTGGTCTAAAAACCTGTTCAAGTTGCTTTGGAGGAAAGAAATCTCAGCAGCTTGCGAACATTCCCGTTAAAGCGTCTTGTTCTCCTTGAGAGAGGCCTGTTCCAGTGCCGCGATAATTTTGGAAGGCGTTATCCCCGTTGAAGTAGGCGGTGATGGCGTCGGCGAGGAACTCTTCTCCGCCGAAGAGATTCCGAAGATCAACACGGAAGGTTTCTCCAGTTGCGTCGTTTACACAGGTTCGCATAATCATGTAGCTGTATGCGTGGGCGGCTTCATGGACTGCTACATCGGCGAGGCGTCCAGCTTCTACGGCGCGATTTGAGATCCAGAGGCTTCGGACCCAATCAGCTCCGTAGGTACCATCGGCTTTCCATCCGGCACTATCCCAAACACCAAAGACGCACCGTCCTTTACTTGCAAATGCGTAAGGGTGGCAGCCGTTAACAATATCTACTCCATTTAGTGCTCGTTGGAGTTCAGCTGGAAGGGCGCTGATAGCGGAATTAACTGCTGCCTGGTTCTGTCCTTCATATCCGTTCCAGCATGTCATTCCTGAACATGAGGTTGACGGAGCTTGAGCAGGGGCAGGAGCGGGAGAAGGGGCTGAGGGAACATTATCGGTTAATAGGCCTCGATCTGCCAATGCAGCTAAGTGTGCTNGTCTTGTTGCGTTTCCATAGACGCCATCGGCTGATGTCCCGAGCAGTAATTGCAGTTCTCTAGTTTTTTGGGCCCATTCCCCCCAGGGGTATTCTCGGGTAAGTATTTGTTCTGCCTGAGCTCTAAGACGAGCCATTTCTGCA
Source organism: Acidimicrobiaceae bacterium (assembly GCA_002703045.1). Taxonomy (GTDB): domain Bacteria; phylum Actinomycetota; class Acidimicrobiia; order Acidimicrobiales; family UBA8592; genus UBA8592. The sequence goes on along the minus strand of PAEG01000073.1, from coordinate 4,212 downwards.
GCGTTTGCTTCGGCTTGCCGCTCATCTTCTAGTCTGGCTTCTTCTTCAGCAGCGTTTATTTGTGTTTCTAGTCGGGTTGTTTCAGCTTGATCTGCAGCTTGCTGGTTCGCTTGATCGGTCNCAACCCGTTCTTGTTCCCTAGAAGCTTCGTTCTCGAGCCTACTTTCATCAGCTGATTCTATTGCAGCGGAAAGTTGAGCTTCACCCGCTTCAGGTAAGACAACAATTTCACTATGGTCGTGGTCATGATCGTGGTCATGATCGTGATCGTGATCTTCAGTTTTTTCTAGAACAACAGATATATCTGCAACAATATCCTGACTTNTTTCTTCTTGTATCTGAATTTCTTCTGTTCGCAATGATTGCGCTGCCTGAGTGTTTCCTGCTTTGAAACAACCCCCAGCAAATACCGCAATCCCTATTAGGATGCTCGTGAAATAGATGGCCTTCATTTTTTTCGACATGGTTTTCTCCTTTAACCGATGCATGGGTACTCCGCAACGAAAGTTTCTACCTGTTCGGAAGCTGGATTGAATCCGACGGGATCTTCTCGAGAATCCCCACATTTACTGGATTCCTCCTCGGGAAGATCTCCTTCCGTGTAACTTGGTGCTTCGACCGCATTAAAGGAAGATGGGCTACTGCTGGCATCTTCCGTAATGACGTTCTGGTAGTCGTCTGAAAGAAATGGCGCCTCGCTAATGGTTTCTAGATAGGTGCCTTCTTTCCCTTCAGAGACATCAGCGCTAGATGGCGTTTCGTTTGAACTACAGCTGATCGCTGAAAGTCCTAAGAACGCCGCTAGCGCTGCTGCTATTGCGAGTTGATTTAGGTTTCGTTGATTCATCATGTCTTCATTCTGAAGTTTTTCACGATGAAGTTTTTAGGCCCAGTGTCCATTTACAGATGGACTCAAGTCCTATTTCTGCCAATGGTTTCTCCGGAGGACCTCCAGTTTGAAAAANCCGAATACGGATTTTTTCACCGTTTTCTTCTGAGTGTCCTGTTTTGGCGTGTTTCTTTGTACTTTGGACCTAGATGCGGGTGTGGTTCAATGGTAGAACATCAGCTTCCCAAGCTGAGGACGGGGGTTCGATTCCCCTCACCCGCTCGGTACCTGCAAACTTACAGGCATCCCATAGCAAGTCTTANAGGGGAACTGCTGTAGAGTTCATGNGTGAGTTCTCCCGAAAGCAATCTTCAAGCAAGTGATGCTGGGTCCGCCCCTCACGGCCTACAACGAAGAGAGCTCCTAACACTAATTTCAGCGCTCATGGCGCTCATGGCTTTAGGGATCGACATTATTTTGCCAGCTTTCGACGATATTCGCTCTACTTTTGGCCTTTCAGATAGCAGCGGGCAGGAACGCCAAATCATCACGATCTATTTCATCGGTTTGGCGATCGCCCAACTATTTTTTGGGCCACTTTCAGATTGGTTCGGCCGAAAACCCGTTCTCTATATAGGAATAAGTATCTATCTCATAGGCGCTATCGGATCCGCGCTCGCTCCTAGCTTTTCCTTGCTTATGACAGCCCGTTTCGTATGGGGAATAGGAGCCGCCGGGTCACGAGTTGTAGCTGTTGCCATCATCCGGGATTCTTTTGAAGGGAACCGTATGGCGAAAGCCATGTCGGAAATCATGGCAGTGTTTGTGCTCGTCCCGATCATCGCCCCCGCCTTGGGCGCTGGCATTATCGCTATTTTTCCATGGCAGGGTATTTTCTGGTTCTGTGTAATCTGGGCCGTTGCTATAGGAGCATGGAGTCTTCGCCTATCGGAAACCCTCAACCCTGCGTACCGGACAAAGGTTAATCTCAAAACGACGCTGCGAGGATACAAGCGTGTCTGCACCACCCGTATTCCCGCCACCTATACCGTGGCTTCGATCTTCCTCCAAGCAATCTTTGTTCTATACCTGTCGGCGAGCGAACAAATGATTAGCGACATCCTCGGGCGAGACGGCCAGTTTCCATTCATTTTTGGCATGGTCGCTATTCTTTTCGGGATCACTTCCCTGTTAAATGGCCAGTTCGTCATGATTTTCGGCATACAAAAAATCCTCTTTTGGGCTTCCCTGTTTCTCGTTCTGACATCAGCGGCGCTTCTCATCGTTACTGTTACCGCCGACGGGGTTCCTCATTTCTGGGCGTTCATCCCGATCCTGGCGATCATGCTCGCCACTTTCATGTTCTTGATGCCAAATCTGAATTCTGCTGCTCTATTTCCGCTCCCTGATATTGCCGGAACAGCTTCAGCGCTATCAAGCGCCATCCGAATGTTTTTTGGCGCTCTCATCGGCGGGCTCATCACTACCCAAGTCGATACATCACTAACACCATTCACAATTGGTGTCTTATGCCTCACGACGGCTACAGCAATAACCGTTATTCTCGCTGGTGACCCTATGCCAGAAGAAGAGATCTAAGTACCTGCAGTAAGGTCATCAAAGATCTCTGGCGGTTCCCTCCATGGGTCCGCTAACGCCCCTTTTTCTGCGGCTTGGATTGTTTTCCATACCCGTTCCGGCGTGCATGGCATATCGATGTGGCGAACACCAAGGTGTGCCAGCGCATCGATGACAGCGTTTTGGACAGCTGGCGTAGATCCAATTGTCGCTGCTTCACCGATACCTTTTGCTCCAAGAGGGTTCAAATGGGTTGGGGTGACGGTGTGGTGGGTTTCGAAATCGATCATTTCCGCCGCAGACGGAAATGCATAGTCCATGAAGTTGCCTGTCTGAGGGTTCCCTTCATCATCGTAAAGGACCTCCTCGTATAGGGCTTGGGATATTCCCTGACCAATGCCTCCTTGTTGCTGCCCTTCGAAGATAAGCGGGTTAATGACAGTGCCAGCGTCGTCAACAGCGACATGGCGAACAAGAGTAACTTCGCCGGTTTCTAGATCCACGTCAACAACCGAGATATGGGTACCGAATGGGAACGTTCCATTTTCCTGGTTGAAATCAAGTTGGGCGGCAAGGCCTTCCATGCCATCTTCAGTGTCGAGAATCCCTTCAGGTATTTCCTTTTTTGAGGCTGCCGCTAGTTCAGCCCAGTTCAACGCAGTCGCTGGAACGCCAGCAACGCCGACAGTTCCATTATCGGTATTGACGACGATGTCATCTACGGATGCTTCAAGGAGATGCGCTGTGAGATCTTTAGCTTTTTCTATGACCGCATCTGTCGCTTCCTTTACGGCTGACCCTCCAAGCTGCAGGGACCGTGATCCGCCAGTACCGCCGCCGCGGGGAACGATATCAGTGTCGGACTGGATGAGGGTGATGCTCTCTACAGGAATACCTGTGTGTTCGGAAACAATCATTGCGAAGCTAGTCTGGTGGCCTTGGCCATGAGCTGATGTTCCTGCTTTCATGGTGGCAGTTCCATCATCGTGTATTTCTAGCGACGCGTATTCTGACCCGCCTCCGCCGCTAGTTACTTCAACGTATGAAGCTACACCGATCCCTAACGCCCGATTAGATCCTTCTTCCCGTCGTTGACGCTGTTGGTCTCGAAGATCGTCATAGCCGATAATCTCAGCTGCTTTTTCCATCGATGTGACATAATCGCCCGTGTCATATGTCCACCCGGTGAGGGTATCAAACGGGAACTGGTCAGATTGGATGAAATTTCGCCGCCGGATCTCTAATGGATCTATTCCCAGTTCTATGCTTGCTTGATCCATGGCTCGTTCAATGAGCGCTGTAGCTTCTGGACGTCCGGCGCCCCGATAAGCCCCTGTTGGAGATGTGTTTGTGATCGCGACAGCTACATCGAACCGTACTTTTGGAAAATTGTACGTTCCGTTCGCCATTTGTTTCGTTAACCCAGGTATCAGTGCACCCATGCTGGGATAGGCTCCTGCGTCGCCAACAAGGCGTACCCGCATCCCAGTGAGTTCTCCATCCTCGTTGAATCCTGTTTCACAATATTGAATTTGAGCTCGGGAATGTGCGAGCGCGACCATATCTTCGCTTCGTGTTTCTGTCCACGTGACTGGGCGGCCATACATCTCTGCTAAAACGGCAAGTACCGGAAATTCAATATACAGGCCTGCCTTGGCTCCAAAACCTCCGCCAACATCTGGGGCTATCACCCGGATTGTGTCGGCATCACGGTCAAGGGTTTCAGCGAGTTTATCTTTTAAGCTGTGCGGCATCTGGGTCGCACAGTAGAAGGTTAGTTTGTCGCCGTTAACGATCGCGGCGGC
>PAEG01000072.1 GCA_002703045.1 Acidimicrobiaceae bacterium | reverse complement strand
AATACCTATTAAGACTCCGCCAAGAATGAGTCCAAGAGCTATAAAAGCTATAAAGCCAGGCCTACTAAGAAAATGACTCTCCCGTGGATCTCTTGAGGAACTCTCAGCTAGATCAGTAATGCCCTCCTCTGAAACTCTATCTAAATCATCATTTGAGAAAACATTGCCATAGGAATCAACCTCATAATTAAAATGTGGAGAACTGGCATCTCTAAACTTTTCATCGGGTTGAGAGATCTGCTCATTTGTAGGCTCGCCTTCTTCATCCGGCTTTCTATACGCGCCATGGAAGTTCGGTGCTAGATTTTCTGAGTCATTCTCGTTAGGCATGTCTTCCATAAATAAGGATCGGTGCGAAAAGCAATTAGCTGATCGATAACCAGCTGCATTACTCTCATTCTAGCTGCCAATTTCACCACTAGGCATTAGGGGGGAGTTAATCAGTTTGAGATATCTTGGGTCCCACCGTTATTTTAGTGAGACTTCCTTGTGGCTCTCGATCAGAGTTGGTTCCTGTGCTGGCTTTTCACTTAAAACCCTTGTGGAACCTCCTGGCTGCATCGTAACTCCATAAACACAATCAGCAGCTTCCATAGTCCGCTTTTGGTGGCTCACTATAATTAACTGGGCCTCATCGCGGAACTCTCGGATGAGTTGGAGAAAACGTTGAAGGTTTACGTCATCAAGAGCTGCTTCGACTTCATCTAATACATAGAAAGGTGACGGACGGCTCCGGAAGATTGAGAACAAGAAAGCAAGAGATGTCAGTGAGCGCTCCCCCCCGGACAACAGAGAGAGTTTTTTAACATTTTTTCCTGAAGGCTTTGCTTCAATCTCGATACCTGTTGCCAGAAGATTATTTGGCTCTGTCAGCTTAAGACCGCCGACCCCTCCTGGAAAGAGGGATGAAAATAAAAGTTCGAAGTTGGCCGCCACATCAGAAAATGCAGAAGAGAAGACAGCGATAATTTCTTTATCGATAGCTCGGATTACCTTGTTAAGCTCCCGCCTGGAATCCTTTACATCCTCTAGCTGTTCGACAAGAAACTCCCATCGGCTATGCAGAGCTTCAAACTCTTCGAGAGCGAGGGGATTCACTGGCCCCATTATCTTTAGCTCTCGTTCGAGCTCCCTAACTCGTCCTTTGGGAGTTATACCTTCGAGTTCTGGGCAACCCGTACTCACTGCGACACCCGGCTCGCAATCATGATCTCGTCTAAGAACATCAATTGCTGCTTCCAATTTAAGCGTAGACTCTGCCTCTTGAAGTTCTGACCGGTGAAGCCCTTCACGAACTTTCGCTAATTCTGCCTCAGCTTTAGATCGTGCTTTCCTAAAAATATCAAGCTGCCCCACTGCTGCTTGTGCCGCTGCGGACTGCTCTTGGCGAATTCTCCTCAATTCCTTTAATTCGTCTTCCACCAAGGAAGACTTTTCCTCGACTATTGAGCGAAGAGCCTCGGCTAAACGGAGTTTTCTTTCGAGATGAACTCGTCGATTTTCCGCATCAGATCGTTCAACCGCATAACCATCCAAGCGTTTATTAATATCCTTTAGACGGTTTTCAAGAAATTGCTTTCTTTCCTCATTTGCAGCTATCTGTGTTTCTATATTCGTTCTTCGTTCGCCGAGCTCTATAGCTTTTCGATCTAATTCTTTTCCGGCCTTTTCCGCAATCTTGCTTCGTTCTATGACTTCGTTTTCAAATGTCTCTAATTCTGGCAAGCCNCGGGAAAGCTCTTCTTGNATGCGAACCTGNTCTTCAAGTGAACCAATTANTTCCGTACCCTGAAGCTCTAATCCTTCAATTTCTACTCGAAGAGCACGAAGGTCGCTTTCAGTTCTAGAGTGAGCGTCCTTTATTTCCTCATAGTCTCTTTCTGTCATCTTCAACTGGTTACGACAATTCTCTAGCGCCCGCTCAGCTTCTTTTCGAATACGCTTGCAGTCGTTCTGTGTCTTTTCCAGTTGACGGACTGCCGCAATTGACTCTTCCGACTGGGAAAGGGCTTCTTCCAGCGCACTCCCAGTTGCGGCCGTTCCTATTGTCCCTATTCGCCAACCATCTGGGGCGAACCTGTCCCCATCGCTCGTTACAAATACATTTTTCGGATTTAAGGTCGCCATCGCGACACCCGAAGCCCAGTCGTCTACTACATCAATCTCTTCAAGTAAATCATCAAGCAAAGCTTCAACTGATGGTATTGAGGAGCGCACATGGGATCTCAATGTTCCCGCAACACCAGACTCCGCTCGTGCTCCAACANCAATTACGCCCCCTGATAGCTGTTCTGACCGAAGTGCTTCTATAGCTCGTCTTGCTATGTCAAAATCCTGGACAACTACAGAGGCGAAGCTAGATCCGATTGCAGCCTCAAGGGCAGCTTCCCACCCTTCNTCGATTTCGATAAGTTCCAAGAGNGTACCAATAACTCCATCTAGTTCCGAGAGTTCTTCTACCCCACTTGATTTTCTAGCTTGATCTAATGCTTCCGAAAGTGCATCAGCTCTAGAGACCCACGCTTTGCTTTCTAATCTTGCTTCAGCAAGAAGCTCTTCGGTGTTTTTCCATTCAGCTTCAGCTGCTAATTGGGATTCAATTAAGGCGTCAATCTCTTCAGCTAGCTCGTTCTTTTGGGCATCAATAGTAAGTATTTTTTTAGCTAGTTCACTCCGGAGGTCATTACTATTTTTTTCATCTTCTTTCAGAGAAGAGATTCTAAGGTGCAACTGATTACGGTTAGTCTCAAGCATTTCAATTGAGCTACTTATTGCTGCCAATCTCCCACGGGCCTCAGCTGCTTCAACTCCATTAGGGGAGATATCTTCGAATAGTTTCTGCTGGAACTCGTTTCTTTCTGCTTGGAGATNNTTCTCAGCTTCGGCAACTTCCAATGTGGATGGCTCTAGAAGCTTAGCTTTAGCATATGTTTCCTGGAGCTCCTCGAGAAGTCTTGCCGCTTCAGCTTCCAAAGTTTCTACGACTCCTCCATCTAAGCGACGATCNAGGTCACGTTCCAANCCNGAGATTCGTTCTGTAAGTAAAGCTTTCANCCCTTTCGCACGCTCTCTCAAACCTTCTGCGGCAGCAAGTTCATCGGTAGCTTCAGCTGTACCCGTTGAGGCTAGTTGATCTTCTGCAGTTTCTATATCAGAGTCAAGAGTGGCAAGCTCCGCACGAAGATCTCTTTCAGAAGCCCCTTGTTCCTGACGGCCCGCTTGAATAGCATTGATCGCTTCGCGCAACGATCTTATCTCTTTACCGACTAAATGGATCTGCAAGCTACTTAGTTCTGAAGCCAACGTTCCATGTGTTCGAGCAGCTTCAGCTTGTCGCTCTAGAGGTTTTAATTGCCGTTTCACTTCTCGAACTAGATCTTGCAATCGAGTTAAATTTTCTTCAGAGGCTTTGAGCCGGCGCTGAGATTTCTCTTTACGCCTTCTATATTTTAAGATTCCAGCAGCTTCCTCAATAATGGTTCTTCGATCTTCAGCCTTTGCATTAAGAACAGCATCTATCTGCCCTTGTGAAACAATGACGTGCTGATGGCGACCAACACCTGTATCACTGAGAAGTTCTTGAATATCCAAAAGCCTACAAGGGACTTCATTCATGGAATATTCACTCTCTCCGTCCCTGAATAGTGTTCGCTTTATGGTGACTTCCTCAAAATCAATAGGGAGCATTCTGGCTGAATTGTCAATTGTTAACGCTACTTCTGCTCTTCCCAACGCCGGCCTCTTCGCTGTACCGGCGAAAATTACATCATCCATCTTCTGGGAACGAACGGAGGCAGGTGCTTGGGCTCCTAGCACCCATGCAATTGCATCTACCACATTTGACTTGCCGCTTCCGTTTGGACCAACAACTACTGCCACACCTGGCTCAAAATCTAGAACAGTAGAATCTGCAAAGGACTTAAATCCCTTTAATGTCATTGATTTCAGGAACACAGGGCGAACATAGTCGCTTTAGAGACAAATTACACGTTTGTAACTTTATTTTTTGCTAATTCAGACTTGNCTCTGTTCNCAATAATAAGTCCACTCACCGCCAAATTTTGACCGTGCGATTGGTTTTCGNGANCTGGGACTTAATTNTCCATGCTTCTGATATACCGAATGATGGTCCTGAAATGNNCCAGGTTCCCCNCTTATTCCAACAAAAGAGCTACCTTCAATACTTGATCCNCCATATTTGACAGCATCGTAGAGGGTCTGCACCATAGACTGCCATAGTCGACGGACCTCGTTCGTTGTCAATGAATCTGAAAACCTGTCATAGCGAAGTCCCGATTCAAATAAAATTTCGTCGGCGTACATTGGCCCGACTCCCACAAGAAAGGCTTGGTCCATAAGGAGTGTCTTAAGTTTTATTTTGTGTGAATGGAGCCGATATGCAAATTCACCCCACGTGACAGGATTATCTATCGGGTCGATCCCCAACTCTAAAAGTTCTGGCCTGTCTTCAAGGATCTTTTCTGTTTCATGAAATGAAACAGACGCATCAGCGTTGTTGTCAATAAGTCTCAACTGGCCCTGTTGAGTAAAGGCAATAATGATACCGGTTCGAGAATTTTCCTCTTCTTTATTAGGGACCCTCAACATCTGNCCNCCAGTACCAAGTCCGAAAAGTAAACTCAGCTCATTTGAAAAATCAATGCATATNAGCATCCCAATCCTTCTNACAGATACNACTTTCTCNTGNTCAAAGCTCTTCTCGATAAGAGGTTTATTACTTGTTCCNCCCGCTATACGGGCTATCCTCACTTCGATATTTTTAACTTTTCTTCCGACACAATCTCTGTCGAGGTCTCTTCGTATAGTTTCAACTTCAGGAAGTTCGATCATTTTTTCCTCTGGGAATATTGATTACNGCATCTTATCGGTATTGAGTTCTTCTTCATCCATAAGAAGATCTAATGCCTGTTCAGCCGCGAATTGCATAGCTTCTTTTTTACTTCGTCCTTCACCATGGCCAAGAAATCTCCCATTAATAGAAACATCAACGAAAAACTTCATTTCGTGGGCAGGCCCTTCACTATTGAATACGTATTCAGGAGAGATCGAGAAGTACTGCCCCGCTAACGCTTGCAATCGACTCTTTGCATCCTCGTTATTTCTTTTTGAATTCTCTTCAATTCGGCTACCCAGNAGCCTAAGNACAAGATCTTCTGCAGCTTCCCAACCNCCGTCTAAGAAGGTTGCNCCTATGATTGCCTCCATAGCATCTTCCAACATCGATGGGGGTATCGCATTGTCTGATACCATTTGGCCTTTTCCTAGTCTCAAACATGGGCCGACCCCTATTTCTTCTGCCAGTTGGGAAAGNCTGGACGAACTAACCACAAGCGCNCGGAGCTGGCTAAGTTTTCCTTCTGANANATCNGGATATTGATTGTAGATNTAACGAGTTACTGCCATACCTAAAACAGCATCTCCAAGNAATTCAAGGCGCTCGTTNGATGGGCTCCCNGTATTCTCAGCACACCATGANCTATGCGTTAACGCGACTTGCAAAAGTTCAANATTTTGGAACTTGTACTGNAGTTTGTCAGATAAGACATGAANTTTGTCTTGCGGCAATACCGTCAACCTAACCGCGAACTGACNTAGTCAACAGCATCACGGACGCTTTTTAGATCTTCCAAATCTTCATCATCGATTCTAAAGTCAATTGACCGCTCGGAAAGCTCTTCTTCAATTGCCTCAACTAGTTCAATCAATGCGAGAGAGTCGGCATCAAGATCATCACGGAAAGAGTCTCCTTCCTGGATAGAAGAAGGCTCAACCTCAAGTATCTCTCCAAGACGGTCTTTTACTAATTTTAGGATTTCATCTCGACCCAAAGGGTCTCCTTGCATATGTGTTTCTGCGGGCATTNTGAATCTTTCATTCTCGAACTGTCTTGATTCTAGCTATAGATGGAGTTTNGTGGAGNTCTTAGGTNCAGAAATTTTTACCGTTTGATCACTTGCTCTAAATGCTCTACGTGCTTNTCAATAGATAATTCNTATGCTGTGGATATTGCATTGAAGATTGCTTTGGGGCCCGAGGAACCGTGGCTAACCATAGATACACCTTTGATTCCCAGAAGTATCGCCCCCCCAACAGATTCNGGGTCGAGNGTTTCATACAATGGCAGCAGTGAAGGNGCCAGCAAGCTTGCCCCTTCNTTTGCTTCTGGACTTGAGGAAAAAACATCCAAGAGCGCACCTACGATAGCCTTCGCAGTTCCCTCAAGCGNCTTCAAGGCTACGTTTCCTGTGAATCCATCGGTGACAATTACGTCGATATCCGGANTCATCAAATCTCTACCCTCTACATTCCCAATAAATTCNCCGGAGCATCTCNCTTGCCAATCTTGATCANCCAAAAGTTCAAANGCTTCTTTGACCAGTGGGGANCCCTTCCCNGGTTCCTCCCCGATTGAAAGTAAGCCGATCTTTGGTTTATCGGTGCTAAATCTATCNCTTGCATAGACTNCNCCCATCTCAGCAAATTGNACCAACCATTCTGGGTTACATTCAGCATTCGCTCCGGAATCTAAAAGAATGTTTGGATTAGCTCTTCCAAGAACTGGAATTGGAGTCGCTATTGCAGGTCTCGAAACCCCTCGAATTCTTCCTATCTTGAGTAAGGCAGAAGCCATGGTCGCCCCAGTGTTCCCAGCACTAATCATCGCCAAAGCCTCACCATCACGGACTGCTTCAGCAGATCGAACAAGCGAGGAATCTTTCTTCTTACGNACAGCTGNTGCTGGGTCTTCACTCATTCCTATAACTTCGGAAGCAAATTTTGTAGGNATATCCGAGATATCNGATATGGCGTCAGGATGCCCTACAAGCAATACAGGTATTCCTGCTTCCACAGCCAATTCTGCACCCTTTATTATCTCAGAAGGTGCGTTGTCNCCACCCATTGCATCTACTGCTACTGGAAGGCTATTGGGGTCCATTNGNGAACCAGTATTTCCTAATTGAGGTCCAGCGCTTCGCGCCCATCATACCAACCGCAATTTCCNCAAACATGATGCGGGCGTTTGGCCGCTCCACAACGGGGGCATTTATTCAAAGTTGGAGCGGATAGTTTCCATGCGGAACTTCGNCTGCTTCGAGTTTTAGCCTTTGATGTTTTCTTTTTTGGGACTGCCATAGTATGTCCAATTTACAGAGAAAAATAGAGAACCGTTGCCTCTNGNAGAGAATGTTCTCTGATNAGCCTNANTGNTTATCCGCGAGATTNTTTAGTTAGATTCGTTTTCTTCAAAGGTCAANGCGCCAAGAGCTTCCCACCTTGGATCGATTGGGGGGTCANTATCCTGTTCTACGNTTTGANCACCTGGAGATCCAGCAGGGTATTCCTCGGGTATCGGNCCTCGACANTCATGGGAACAAAGCGGAGTCANCGGAAGCGCTAGAAGTATTAGCTCTTGCAACATAGGACGTAAATCGAGGATCTGATTTAGTGGTATCTCAAATGTTTCACCATCCGTGGAGTCCGTTTCATAGATTTCAGAAACCGCTAGCTCATCAACTCCCCTTGTCGTTTCGAGGCATCTCCGGCAAGGGCCGCCCCAGCCAAAGTTGAGCTCTCCGCTTACAACGACTTTATCTCCTGAAGCATCTACCCTTAATTCACCTCTCAGATGGTGAGCTTCAGAATAAGTTGTTGATACGTCTTCCAAATCCCAGTCGATCTGAAGCGACGCCGCTCCACCTCTCTTCAACAATTTCGGAAGGTCAAAGCAAAGAGGGTTTTCTAGATTAGGTGCTTCTTCCACTTTCATCCTGATCGTACAAACTGGGACCGTTTTCGTCTTCGATAGTTTGGGGTTGATGTGCGGCAGCTAGATCTGCAAGCGGATCACCCTGCAATTTAGTCCTTCCGTCTGCAACCAAGTGAATGGTTCTGTTAAGGAGAGCCTCAAAACTTGCAAGTCTTTGATCACAAAAGTCTTCAGTTTCTAGTTTCAGGCGTTGTGCTTCACTTTCAGCAGCTTCGACGACCCGTCTTGCGTGGACTTCAGCAGCTTTAACAACTTCTGATCTTTGAACCATTTGGCCAGCGCGAGCACGAGCTAAATCCATAAGCTCATCACCTTCTCTTTGAGTTCGAGCGAGAAAATCTTCTCTTTGTTTTAGTAGCCAGCGTGCAGCTCGAATCTCATCTGGTAGACGAAGTGACACATCTTTCAAAATGTCAAGTACTTCCTCTTTGTTAATCATTGAAGATGCAGAGAGTGGCACCGGTCTGGCTGACTCCACAAGATCTATAAGAGTTTGTATAAGTCTTTCTACTTCTGGAATTTGGTATGGCGTAACAGGTTCAAATACATCATCACTTTCCATATTTGGATCTTCAAGGTCGGTCACGCTATATCCCCTTTGTTAAATAGTTCGCGACTTCATCTGGAACTAAATCAGTAATGTCTCCGCCCTGCAAAGCTATCTCGCGTATAAACCTACTTGAAAGATACGATAGTTGTGGTTCGGCGGGAATAAATAGTGTCTGTATACCAGAGACAGTTTTATTTGTTTGCGCCATCTGGATTTCGGTTTCAAGGTCAGCAGGCCCACGAATACCCTTAACTAGATGTGATGCGGAGACGCTCTCAGCAGCGTGTACTACTAAATCAGGAGAGCTCATAGTTGTTACATTGTCGAATCTCGAGAAACATCTCCCCAATAGCTCTTCTCTTTGGGCTAATGGCAGGAATCCTTCTTTCGATGGATTGTACATAGCAGAAACATAGACTTTTTCAAAGATCTGTGATGCAACTTCGACTATATGAACATGCCCGTCGTGAAGAGGATCGAACGAACCTGGATACATTGCTATCGCCATATATGTATTCTAGCTCAGGTTTTACNCAACGCTTCAGAGAGTTAGAGCAACNGAAGATCTTTGGGTTATTAAACTAAACAATGTAAAGGCTCTTTTGCCTTTAAGACGACGAAAGATCAGCGTTTATCAGCTGGTACTACGATGTTCACAAAGGTCGAACCATATTTCTTAACTTTTATCGACCTCCAAGANTCTGGTANCGCAATCTCGTTTTCAGCTTCAATTACTGCGGCCTCTGCTGACAAATGGCTCAATAGGTAGTCCCAATCTGCAAAATTGTAGGGTGGGTCAAGGAGTACGATGTCGTTTTTTGTAGTTGTTGGTACAACTTGAAGATAATCGCAATGCCGCACATCGGTCACATCTCCGAATCCCAATGCTTCTATATTCTCTTGGATCACTTCAATGCAAACTTTTCGGCGGTCAACGAAAGTAGCAGACTTTGCTCCTCGTGAGATCGCTTCTAAACCAAGTGCCCCTGACCCAGCGAATAAGTCGAAGAAGTGGCGGTCATCTATGAGATCGAAGCTTCTTAATGAATTAAAGACTGCTTCACGAACTCGATCTTTGGTTGGGCGCACCTCTTCAATTTGAGGAGGAAAGATCCTCCTTCCCTTTGCAATGCCCGATACGATGCGCATGATGGGCAACAATAGCCTGTAGAAGATGTGGGAGACAATGGAAATTCCAGAAGAAATCATCTGTGTTGACTGTGGTGGAAGGTGCCGGCTAGGTAGCTACCCACCAGAAGAGGGATGGAGCCCTGGAATGGTGGCTTTCTACCGGTGCCTTGATTGCTTGGACAGATGGGATATTGTTCTGGAGGAATAGGACCTAAAGATAAAATAGCCTAAGTCTTGCGAGAATCACGATTATGATTTGAACAAATACTCTGTTTCTTCTTGCCCGAACAAAAGCTCTACTTCTTGGATCAGAAGCGAGATATCTTCGTCACCTTTTGGGAGATCGAGAAGCTCCACAGCCGCTTCTCGCGCGAGTTCTACCCACTGCTTATCTCTCCGCAAGGAAGCAATTCTTAAATCGTTTCTACCCTTTTGGAGTACGCCCATAATCGTCCCCTCTCCTCTAATCTCTAGATCTATCTCAGCTAATTCAAATCCATCAGTTGACGATTCAAGAGCAGTCAGCCTTTGCACTGCATCATCAGTTCTGACGTGGCTAACAAGGAAACACCAAGAGTCCACATCACCGCGGCCTACCCTCCCGCGAAGTTGGTGAAGTTGCGCAATACCAAAACGTTCTGCATCGAGAATGACCATAACTGTTGCGTTTGGAACGTCTACCCCGACCTCGATAACCGTCGTGGAGATAAGAACATCTATTTTTCCTTCTCTAAACTCCGTCATGACTTCATGCTTCTCTGGGCCTGTCAAACGGCCATGCAAAAGGTCAACTTTTAAACCTCTTAGCTCAGTCTCAACCAAGCGCTCGTGCGTTTTCTCGACAGAGGCTTTTTGTGTTGTCTCGTTATCTCCGATAAGAGGGCAGACTACATAAGCTTGATTCCCTTGCTGTATTTGGTTTCTGACTTTTCCCCAAACTTCACTATCATCTTCAACCCATTTCGTTGATATTGGAGTTCGACCAGGAGGTAATTCGTCAAGAATAGAAACATCCAAGTCCCCATAGACGGTCATCGCTGCTGTTCTTGGGATGGGAGTAGCAGTCATAACTAACAAATCGGGGATTTCCTTCCCAGATGCTTTTGCCCGAAGTGCTGCTCGTTGATCAACCCCAAAACGATGCTGTTCATCAATCACAGTAAGCCCTAAATCTCTGAATTCTATACCTTCTTGAATCAATGAGTGCGTCCCAATCACAATGTCAACGGACCCCTCAGAGAGCCCTGCACAAATCCTGCTTCTATCACGTTGGCTTATCCGACTGGTTAGCAGTTCGATCCTAAGGGGCCTTTCCCCCATCAGATTCTCGGGACAAGGGACTTTGAACGACTCTGTCAAGTCTGAGATCCCCAAATAGTGCTGCTCAGCCAGAACTTCTGTCGGTGCCATTATGACTCCTTGCCTCCCACCCTCAACGACGCTAAGTAATCCAGCAAGCGCAACAAGGGTCTTACCTGATCCAACATCACCCTGAAGCAACCTGTGCATTGGCATTTGTGACTGCAGATCGGATTTAATTTCATTTATCACGCGGATTTGAGCACTAGTGAGTTGGAAAGGTAACGAGGAGAGAAGAAGTTCGACAAACTTCCCTTCGATGTCATGGGCTATCCCATGACTTGTAGTTTCGAAACTTCGCTTTCTTGCAACTAAAATCAATTGGATGCGGAGAAGTTCATCGAACACTAACCTATTTCGAGCTTCAATAGTCTCCCCTACCGAAGTTGGGTTGTGGATCTTCGTAAATGCTGTGGCACGATCAACCAAGTTATGCTGGCGACGAATCTCTAAAGGTAAGGGCTCTGCAAATCCTCTTACTCTGCACTTGTGTAAGGCATCCGATACCCATGCTCCTAACTCCCAAGTGGTTAAACCAGCTTTCCCCGATTGTTGATATATCGGAACAATTCTCCCTGTTTTGTCTCCGACTAGATCAACAACTGGGTTGGCCATCCTTCCTTTACCCCGATATAAGTCCAACTTCCCGAAGACAACTACATGCATTTCTTCCTGAAGCTGTCGTGCCCTCCATGGCTGGTTAAAGAACGTGATTTCAAGAAGTCCTGTCCCATCGGTGACTTCAACTTTTACTATCTTCTTTCTGTTTCTGGTCCGAATGGTTTGGACATCTAAGACTTCAGCGAGAACCATTCCTTCTTCACCCTCTTGGAGTGACCCTATCTTTGCCTCTTTCGTTCTATCGATGTATCTCCGAGGGTAATGTGACAGGACATCAAGAACTGTTTCTATCCCTATAGAGTTCAGCGCCTCTTCTTTTTTAACTCCAACTCCCTTAAGACGTGAAACAGGCAAGTTATCAAGGTCCAACAATGTAAGTGGTGACGTCTCGCGTTGCATGTATTTGGTTTAGCCGATCTCAAAGAATATTGATGGGAATTCGAAAAAATGATGAAATGCCTAGCACCTCGTACTAGATAAGAACTACCTATAGATTATTCCACACCGAAATAGTATGGGTATAGAGGCTGTCCACCTGAGTGGACTTCGATTGCAATATCTTGCTTATTTTCTTCAAGCCACTTAGAAATTTCCTCTGTGTTGTCATCGTCACTCTCTTCTCCTGTAATCACAGTCACTAATTCGTGGTCTGGACCTAGGAGTTTGTCCAGTAAACCAATAGCAGTTTCTGTGATTGATTTCGAAATCACACAGACCCCATCACGATCAAGCCCTATCCAGTCTCCTTCTTCAACCTTTCCAACTGTCGTTTCGCTATCGCGAACTGCNCGCGTGACCTCACCTGGCATAACTTGTCCAGCAGCTTCTTTCATAGGCGCCAGATTGTTTTCTGCGTCTGTTTTGGGGTCAAATGCAAGCAGAGAAGCAAACCCTTCAGGAATACTTCGGGTCGGAACTACTTGAACCGTCTTTTCGATTTGGGCGTCAACCTGCTCAGCTACAGGGACAATATTTTTATTATTTGGAAGAATGATTATTTGATCAGCCAAAACTGATTCTGCAGCTTGAATGAGATCACGAACGGATGGATTCATTGACTGTCCGCCNNTTACTACTGCATTCACACCTAANGAATCAAAGATTGCTTGAACCCCGTCTCCCGCAACGACNGCNATAACCGCCGTTACAGANTCAGAATCNTTAGTAANGGAGATAGTATTTCCGCCGCCTATTTCAAGTGTCTCAAGATGATCTCCNAGCTCTTCATGAAGGTCGGTCACTCGAATGGTATTAGGGGTNCCTTGTCTAATGCCTGCTTCAATNGCCCCACCTATATCGTCGGTATGTATATGACAGTTATAAAGGCCACCTCCGCCGACAACGACTATTGAGTCTCCAAGATCAGCCCAATCTTCTTTGAAATCAGCGATAGCTTCATCAGGTGCTTCCAGAAAAAACATNACTTCATATCTCAGTTCGCCTACCTCTGTTANACCTGTAGCTGCAAGATGGTCAGAGGCCTGNATATTTTNGGGAACTTCNGCAGGAGAAGGAATAGGACGTCCATCTGCAACGTGAAGAAATGATGAAAGAAGCAAGACATAGCCNGCACCNCCAGCATCAACNACACCAGCCTCCTTTAACACAGGAAGTAGGTCTGGAGTNCGTTCTAGAGANGACTCACCTTCNGAAACGATTCTTTCAAGGAAAGCAACCGTAGAGATATCTTCNCNAGCAAGCTTTAGCGCCTCCTCAGCTACTTCTCNAGCCACAGTCAGGATGGTTCCTTCAACCGGCCTCATTACTGACCCATAGGCCGCATCAGAAGCAGCCTGAAGAGCTATAGAAATAGCCTTCGCATCAATTTGGGTAGCTGAAGCGAAACTTTCTGACAATGAGCGTAAAATCTGCGAAAGAATCACCCCTGAGTTTCCTCTGGCGCCCATCAAACTTCCATGACTGATTGCTTCCCATTGCGAAGANACTNCGTTACCGCTCTTATNNAGTTCATCGGTTACTGAAACAAGAGTCAGGGACATATTCGTTCCCGTATCACCATCTGGAACTGGGTATACGTTTAAAGCATTCAGAACATCAGAATAGGTTTTCAAAGAATCACGAAATGCAAAAATGACGTTTCTTATNTCGGTGCTGGAAAAGTATTGAAAATCATCCACGAAATCAGATACTACTCACAAGATTGCTTCCGCAGCGAAACCTCATAGATCTACTTACAATAAAATTTGATGAAAGCCTCTTTGGTTCGCCCCTTTAGTGCTCAGTCGTATATTCTTGGTGGATTCGTTAAGGCAACAACCGGACGATAGGAGACCTCTATGCAGGGAGTAATTAAGTCATACGACCCAAACACCAAAGATGGTGTTGTCATGTCTGAAAGAGACTTTATTGAATATGAACTAGCTCCCACTGCTCTTGAAGGTTCAGTCTTTCGGATGCTTCGTCAGGGACAAAGAGTCATATTTGACCTTGAAGATAGCGGGCTTGCGACAAATTTACGACTTGGGTCTGAGGTTGATATGGGAACTCCAGATTTCCTGCAATAGGTATTGAAATCGGCATCCCAGCCGGAGGAAGCAAATGACAAATAACCCCCAGCGCAACTTATCAGCAGAATTGCACGAGCAATTTGGCCTAGATACTGTCTCTCTAAAATATGGCCTTAGCCAAGACGAGCTNTTTTTTGCAGCNATAGAGAATGACAGAGGAAGAGTCGATTCAAATGGAGACTCCAACCAACAGAAAGCCTTCCAAACGGCCTTAGGTGTAGATGGGCCTCTCGTTTATTACACAGACCCATCATGCACGGGTCGACCAGTCACCGATACTTTTGCAGTCGCTAGGGAGAGCGTAATAGACACAGTTTGGTGGAAAAAAGGCTTTGCACAGTTTTCCCCAGAAAAGTTTGACGAACTACTCCCAAGGGTTGTGGATCACCTTAATCAGAAAGAAGCAGCGCTATATGTCACCGATGTTTTTTGTGGATGGGATCCAGAATTTTCTGAACCGTACCGCTTTATTGGTGAATATGCCACGCACGCCTACTTCTGTAACATTATGTTCCCGAAGAGCGTAAGAGATGACTCCGACCGTATGGAATCCGGATGGACAATCTTAAATGTTCCATCATTTCTCGCTGAACCCCAAAGGGATGGAACGAAGTCTAATCGCGCTGTCATTATGGATATTGAAAAACGTGTCGCTCTCGTAGTGGGCCCAGCTGACTATTGCGGAGTGAATAAGAAAACAATGTTTACAGTAATGAATTACGTCCTCCCAGCTAAAGGTCAGCTTTCTATGCATTGTTCAGCAAACGTTGGGGATGATTCGGACAGTGCCATTTTGTTTGGCCTTTCCGGCACAGGGAAGACAACTCTTTCAGCCGACCCAGAACGCTTACTTATCGGAGATGACGAGCATGTTTGGACCGACACTGGTGTGTCGAATTTTGAAGATGGATGTTATGCCAAACTTATTGATTTAGATAAGGAAGCAGAACCTGTTATTGCTGCAGCCCTCAGTATGAAAGGGACACTAATCGAAAATGTCCCGCCGATTTCCGGAAAAGCTATCGAAGACACAAACCCCCAAGAATTTGACTTAAATGATGGATCAAGAACAGAAAATACAAGATTTGCTTATCCACTAACCTGCAACCCTGGAGTTGCTGAAGGGGCGAAAGGGCCGCATCCTGAAACAATTGTATTGTTGACAGCAGATGCATTTGGCGTGCTCCCTCCAGTCTCGATTCTCAGTGCTGAGGAAGTTATGTATCATTTTGTAACTGGATTTACTTCTAAATTAGCTGGAACTGAGGTTGGCATAACTGAACCTCAAGCAACCTTTTCAGCATGTTTCGGAGATCCCTTTATGTCTCAGAAACCTCATGTGTATGCGAGCCTTTTAGCTAAGCGCATGCAGGAGCACGATACACGATGCATTCTATTGAATACCGGCTGGAGTGGCGGCCCCTATGGGGTGGGAGAAAGAATGTCCTTGAAGTACACCCGTGCTCTTTTGGACTCTGCACTTTCAGGTGTTTTTGACGACGTAGAATTAGAAACTCAACCAATTCTGAACCTCCAAATGCCAATGAGCTGTCCTAATGTCCCCGATGAGATTCTTGACCCTAGATCCACATGGGAAGACGTGGAAGCATACGACCAACAGGCGTTAAAACTTAGAGATATGTTTAGGAAAAATTACGCCGAGAGTGGCTTTGAAAGCCTCGGCATTTCAGAGGTTATGTAAATACCTAGTTCTCGATAGAGATGCCCTCTCTAGTAAAGCTTTATGCAGGGTCATCGTGATGAATGTATGGTGGCACTGTGGGTGACTTAGAACATCAAACAACGCCGTATTTAAAAGTTGATCTACCGACATTTGAATCTAACCTTTCAAAGATGTCACGGGCTTTACCTGGTACAGCACTTCGACCGCATGTAAAGGCTTTTAAATCAACATCTGTAGCGAAACGACTTCATCATGCCGGACATGTAGCTTTTTGTTGCGCAACAGTCAAAGAGATAGAAGGAATGGCAGCAGCCGGATTGGGTGATGACCTCTTGCTAGCCAACGAAGTCTTGGATGCTCGTCGGCTAGGAGCCGTCGCAGAAACAGGAGCCAAAATAACTATCGCCGTTGATTCTAAAGAAACTATCGACGCCGCTGTTGACGGAGGTGTAAACAACATTTTAGTAGATGTCAACGTCGGTTTGAGGAGGTGTGGTTGTGCTGCATCAGAGGCTGGAAGTCTAGCTAAGTATGCAAGAAGCAGAGGATTAAACGTTCGGGGAGTAATGGGTTATGAAGGGCACCTGATGATGACCACTGACAGAAAAGTCCAGGCTGCAATGGTGAAAGACTCTATGGGCATACTATTGGAAGCCCACACAAATGTAGGAGGGCCAATAGTTTCTGCTGGTGGAACAGGGACCTTTGATATAAATAGCTGGGCGACTGAGATTCAAGCTGGCTCATACCTATTTATG
>PAEG01000071.1 GCA_002703045.1 Acidimicrobiaceae bacterium | reverse complement strand
CAGTTTCCTTCTCCACTTGTTGTCGCAGATATTGAGCTTGACGAAGGATGGCGAATGTTCTCGTGGGTTACAGATGCACTAAATAAGAATATTCAAATCAATGACAGAGTGAAAGTCGCGTTTACTAGTTTCTCTGGAAGGAAACTCCCAATATTTGAATTACAGGGAGAGTCATCATGACCGTTGGGTTGTCTATCTTACGAAATGCTGTTCGAGACCCAGAGTCGACAGCGATATTCGGAAGTGCTGAATTGACCTATGGGCAATTAGATAAGAGAACAAATAAAATAGCTCACTACTTAAAATCGATCCTAAAAAAAGGTGACAGAGTTGCGCTATTCGTAGCGAACAGACCTGAAGTGGTAGAAGTCATTGGAGGTGTCGCTAAGTCAGGATGCGTCTATGTAGGGTTGAACTTCCGGCTTGGCGACACAGAACTCCAGCAAATTTTTGATAACTCTATGCCATCCCTGCTAATTACTGACCAAGAGCATTTAGAACAGATCGAATCTATAGCAGTCGAGAAATCCATTCCGATATTGGTTCTAGATTCAGATAAATGGGTAGAAATGATCTCTTCTATGCCTGACTCTGTTCCTGAATCTCTTCACGAAGTTCGACATGATGATGATTTTTGCATTGTTTATACTAGTGGAACAACGGGACGACCAAAGGGAGTACTCTTCGATCATGCACGGGCTATTCAGCATGCCACGGTGGCATGTTTGGAGTATGAGATAGGTGTGGGTACCAGGTATCTGATCCAGATACCGCACAATTCGAGCGTAAATATTACGATTGTTCCCTGCTTGACTATAGGTGCAGCGATGGCGTTTAGAGATAGCCGTAATTTTGATCCAATCGGATTTGCCCGCGAAGTAGAAGAAGAAGGTGTAACACATAGCTTTCTTGTCCCCACACAACTCATGAGGCTTCTAGATAGGCTTCCTCTTGATCTTGATCAACAGCTTGGGGGGCTAGTGACGTTGGGGTATGGGTCTTCTCCTATCTCACCAAATAGGCTTCGTGAGCTAATCGACCGTTTCGGATCTATTTTTAATCAGCTCTATGGTATGGCTGAGATAGCTTCAATTGGAACGATTCTCCGAAAGGAAGATCATCTGAACGGCTTGAACGAACATCCGGAGTTGCTTGCATCATGCGGGCAACCTTCNTATGCCGTNCAAGTCCGAGTAGTAAATGANGCTGGAGATGACGTTGGNATAGGGGAAAGGGGTGAGGTAATTTTTGCTGGNCCTCATGTGATGAAGGGNTACTACAGAGATCCAGAACGAACTNAGGAAGTACTGGTTGANGGGTGGATGCATTCGGGTGACATTGCGGAAGTGAGNGAAGANGGATTCATCTTNATTGTCGATCGAAAAAAGAATCTGATTATTAGAGGNGGTTTAAATATTGCCCCTACNGAAATAGAAAATNTTTTGTACAGGCACGATCAAATTCTTGAAGCAACTGTTATAGGNGTTCCAGATTCAGAATGGGGCGAAGCNATAATAGCCATAGTGGCNCTTAAAGAGGGCGCATCAGTNGAAAGNGANGAACTTAGACTNCATTGTCGAACTTCGGANCTCACGTCAATAAANATACCTGAACGTGTNGAAATCTGGGACTCCCTCCCGAAAAACGCAGTAGGNAAAATNGCTAAGAATGTTATTAGAGANAAGTTCTGGGGAGANGGTAGGCAAGTCTAATGGCGCTCAACGCTGCGNTAGCTGGTATNGGCNTAACAAACCANGCTAAGTCACTGAATTCAACGAGTATTTCANTATGTGTNGAAGCATTGAAATTAGCGNTTGAAGATGCAGGGATGCANTTATCNGATATTGATGGAATNGCTGCTCGTTGGCCNGGGCCCGGAGGGACATCATTTGATCCTGGTGTTGTAGATTGGACNGNAATTTTCGGTTCTTCCTTCCGTTGGNTCGGCGANACGTACCCTCAAGGCNTTCCAGGTGTGCTNGATGCAGCAGCTGCTATTTCAGCTGGNTTGTGTGAAGTNGCTGTCGTTTTTGGTGGGCAGGCAGGAGTGNTAGGTAATTCCAATCTGGCCCCGTACACNCGNCCGNANAANGAATTNGTAGCACCTTGGGGGNTATTCACTGCAGCNCATTTCGCACTTATCGCNCAAGTGTATTTCCANCGNTATCAACCANACCGACANCNGCTCTCTGAAATAGCAGCCACAATNCGAAATGCCGGATCGGTTAATCCTAAGGCGGTNATGTATGGCCGTGGCCCATATGNAGCNGAAGATATTACAGACTCNCCACTTATTTGCGAGCCNTTTCACCTTCTCGATCTTTGTCTNGCGACAGAAGGTGCATCAGCANTCGTAGTTACAAGTATTGAAAGGGCNAGNGATTGTCCCAATAAGCCTNTAAAGATTCTNTCNGGNAGCTCCGAATGGTANAGGCAGCAATATGTGAANCCCCCTCGTTACGATGAAGTAGGANACATNGGNAAAGACGCCNTCTCACGNACNTTTTCTGCTGCAGGTCTAACAGCAACGGATATAGATCTTTTCGAACTTTACGATATAAACACTTGGGAANTTGTTCGACAATTTGAAGTCATGGGNTTATGCGNGGAAGGCGAAGGAGTNGAGTTTATTCATGAGAATGGAATTGGNCTNAATNNGAANTATCCGACAAACACAGACGGCGGNTTGCTNTCTTTNAGCCACACAGGTTGGGGNGGNCCAACGCTAAAGGTTGTCGAAGCAGTTNANCAACTTCGAGGAACCGCTGGAACGGGGCANGTGCAAAANGCNGANACAGCTNTGGTTACTGGAGCTGGCTCNGGGGCNCAATATTTTAACNCAGCGATATTNANTGTGGACTAATAGCTAGTTCGCATGCTAATTTCCANACTACTAATCTGNCGCAGAAGATTGGAGAAGATATGGAAACCATAAGAGATATGGAACCGCCCCCGCANATCGTGGGNATCCAACATTTCNTTGATTACAAATCTGTAGATGAAATTCTAAAGTCAAAAGATTTTCGGCANGGTTCTCATCAGGAAAGCCAGCCGTTCTTTGGNAGNTCGCTACTTACTATTGACCATGGAGAACATTTCGACNGGCGAAGACTTGANGCGCCGCTGTTNCGTAANGAAGCTCTTGAGTATTATGAACGAGAAGAGCTNCTCCCATTNATAGCTAAATCNCTTGAGGAATGTGAGCGNAATANNGNCGAAGNCGGAATTGTCCGAGCAGATCTTTGTCTGNTAGTCCGNAATATGCTGGCTAGAATNTCTGCCGTCACAACTGGGATAGATGGAGTGGACACTCCCGAGCGNACNGATGNNTTTCGAACGTATGTTGAACANTTAGGAACCGGGGCAACCGTTGAATGGTCAACCGANGACCACGGTGAGGTTATTGATAGAATCCTAGANATACGAGNTGGNTTTGTCGAAGAATTCTATGNGCCATCCGTAGAGCGTCGNCGCGANCTTATTTCNGCNTTTCANGCAGGTGANATTTCGGAGNACGATCTACCTCGAGATTTACTCACATTGATGTATCTTCACTGGAANGANGNCTGGGATGACGAANTGCCTTTAAGGGAAGCGACCTTGTANACAGTTGCTTCAAGTCAAACGACCACGCATGCTGTTCCGCATATGATGATGCATCTCCACGAGTGGTTTGAAGCACATCCCGAAGACTACGAAAAAAGATTTGATCGGGAATTTTTAAAACGNGCAGGACATGAAGCGATACGTCTTCATTTGCCCTCTCCTGCNTTNNTAAGAATCGCATTAAAGGATGTAGTNCTAAGNGANGGAACAGAAATAGCTGAAGGGGAGCGCGTCGCATGTTTATTCACCCCAGCGAATCGNGANACTTCAGTNTTTGGTGAGGATGCAAAATCATTTGACCCTTATCGAGAAGCTGATGGAGTCAAACCNTGGGGGTTCGCATTCGGNGGAGGAGAGCATACTTGTATCGGCCGCACATTNGTNACTGGACTTTCTGCANGGACGGANGGAGATGAAGGAACTGACGGAACGTTGGTAAANATCGCATTAGCGCTTTTTGAAGCTGGTATCGANTTNGANCCAGCNGAAATGCCGGCATTTACAGAATTAAGCTANCACGACGCATATGGAACNTTTCCTGTGATCTTACGGAATTTATAACTACAAATGTCAAATCCCGAACTACATGTCAAGATTGACAAACTTATTTGTCAAGGGACCGGATATTGTGTTCGTTTGGAGCCCGAGATTTTTGTTATAGGGGACGATGACTTAGGTGAAGTTTTGATTGACAAACCTGATACTAAATACGCTGATGTGCTTGAAGAAGCTGCAGTCCTATGTCCGACTAGGGCAATAACTTATTGAGTTCCGACAGGGCCCGAATCAGCGGCGCTATATTCTTGAAGAAGTTTCTCAGCGTTTATGGTGCTTCCATCACCGGCACCAATTTGGACTGGAAGCCAATGGCCATTTTTGAAGATTACTAATACAGTGACTCCTTCATCTCCGGCAATCAAAGGTCCATAGCCACGATTGGCCAGTCCGATTCGTATGTCTCCCTCATGGAGCCACTTCCCGCTGACTTTCTGACTTCCCTGAAGAATAATCTCTGAATAGTCGCATGGATGGGTATGGGCTTCTACTCTACAATTTGGGGGAAAATAGACTTTGAAGACCGTAGGTGAAGAGTCTTCGGTAGGGAGTCCGATGCGGTATTGTGTTGTCTCAATACCTGTTTCCTCCATCCAGACTTGTCCGAGTTTCTCCCATGAAGTTACAACGTGTCCTCTCCGGTTGAGTCCTTCTGCAATGATTTCAGGAGTGTCGTGAGCTTTCTGGTCTCTTGGGTCGGTAGAAGTTTCCATAAGGAGTCCTTTGTGGGTGAGTTATGCTTGTTCGTAAATCATCCAAAGATCATGNAAAAGCCTGCTGGTTTCAACGGTGCCATCAAACACTGCTTTTCNCGCTTCNCCGGTAATTGCGTAATTNTCGACCATCTCTATTCCTTCGTCGCCATGGTCTTGGTCAGCAAGAATGTGCATAGTCCAAAAAATTACATCTTGATCCGACATTCCGTAGTTGTCTTTGAAGGCAGCTACCATTCGCGTAAACGTTTCTGGAACAAAGGATTCAAGTCCAATTCCAATTGCGGATAGAGGGACGTACCATTCACGGCAGAGGCCCATAAATTCGAAATAGTCAGTAACTCTTCGTCCAGCTGGTCTTTGTTCAGCTGCCTTGATCGCATCAGTGTCAGATCCAAGGGCTTGGGCGAATTGAAGAAGGAGCTCAGGGTGTGCATCTGTTTGAGTCTCATATCCGGTGCATTCTTCTGCAAGATTCTTTACCAATGCCGTTCGAACTTCCTCATGGGGGCATCGAACATAGATTGCACCAATCCAAGGAAGCATCTTTGAAATGTGAAGATAGAACTGTTCTGTGAACAATTGAAGTTGAGGAATGGTGATGGTACCAGCTTCAAGCCCAGTGACGAACGGGTGGTCATGCATTCCCCGTCCTGGTTTCATGCACTCTGTTCTGATTAAGCCTACAAACTCTTCTGGAGTCATTTCAGCGAGCTCATTTTTGTTAACGTGGGTCTCGGTCATTGTCATAGGTAGATCCTCCTTGGGGCTTTGAACAGTGTACCTTGGAGATTTCATCCTGTCATTATGTAAGTTCACTTCCGCTTCGCCGATAATGCAAGTAACATGTCAAGGCTGACTTGATTGACTGGAGGTTAGGTGTCATTACCAATCGAAATAAGCTCTGCTCATAAACAAATGATTGATGAATGCCGAGCGCTAGCTAACGAGGTCGAACCTTTCTCGATCGAAGCTGATGAATCAAGCGTAATGCACGCTCCTACTTTAGATGCTTTCCGCTCAAGTGGCCTTTCGAATCTTATGGTTCCATCTGCTTATGGCGGAAGGTTCGATGAAGTAGATCCTCTTGCGGTGTGTCTTGCTCGTGAGGTTTTTATGAAGACCTCGTCTCATTTAGATTCGCTATTTGCGTTGCAGGGCATTGGAAGTTACGCGATTTCGCGTGCCGGTTCTGAGTCGCAAAAAGAAGAGTGGCTTCCTGCAGTAGGAAAAGGTGATGCATTAGCAGCACTTGCTTTGACCGAACCTATAGCTGGATCTGATCTTAAGGGGATCAATACAAAAGCTGAATCGACAAATGACGGCTTGATCTTAACTGGGGCAAAATCGTTCATTTCTAACGCTGGTTCGGCTTCGTTCTATACGACGCTAGCGAAAGAAGGAGATGGGTACTCGTTGTTTCTCGTACCTGCGGATGTCGAGGGGTTAACGGTTTCGCCTTCTCCCGAAATAATTGCTCCACATGTTCTGGGTGAGTTGTCGTTTGACAATGTTGTCCTCCCGGAATCTTCGAGGTTGGGAGAGCCAGGTGCAGCATTCCGTCATGTGTTGGCTACTCTTTCTGTGTTTCGAATTTCTGTTGCTGGAGCTGCTGTTGGTTTGATGCAAGGGGCTCTTGAAGAAGCGGTTCGTCATTGTTCTGGGAGAGAGCAATTCGGAAGACCGCTAGCTAAACATGGCCCGGTTGCGACTCTGTTAGCCGATTCATGGTCTGATCTAGAGTCCTCACGGCTGCTGACTTATCAAACTGCTGCAATGGCGGCAGATGATCCGGAAGGAAACTTAGATCGCTCCTCTCTGGCAAAACTAACAGCAACCGAAGCTGCGACAAGAGTGGTTGATAGGTGCGTGCAGTCTATGGGGCGTTGGGGTTTGATTAGAGGTTCGAAAATCGAAAAATACTACAGGCAGGCGCGCCCAATGCGAGTATACGAAGGGGCCTCAGAAGTTTTGCGATTGGGGATTGCATCACGACTTGTGAAGGAGCTTGGGGATGGATCTTAACCTTGTGGATAAGGTGGTCATCGTTACCGGAGCTAGTAGAGGGCTCGGTGAGGCGATAGTAAAAAATCTTGTCGATGAAGGAGCATCTGTAATTGCTGCTGCAAGATCAGAAAGTGCGCTTAAAGAAATCTCCAAATATGCTCCTGGTCGAATAGCTGTTTGTGTCGCAGATATGGAAAATTATAACGAGGTACAAGGGCTAGTTGATTTTGCTCTTGAAACTTTCGGGTCTTTGTCTGCAGTGGTGAACAATGCTGGAATTGCTCCTGCTGGGAAGTTTGTTGAGACGGACATAGAAATTATGGAAAAGACTTTTGCGGTAAATGTCTTTGCTCCTGCGATTCTTGCTAGGGAAGCTGCGAAATACTTTATTGAAAGCGGAATTGAAGGTTCGATAGTAAATATCGCATCGACCTCTGGTCTTAAAGGCAAGGCTTTGCTTGTTGGTTATTCCGCTTCCAAAGGTGCGATGATGAGGTTGACGGAAGCGCTTGCAGCTGAGTGGGCTCGTTTTGGAATCAGGGTCAATACTGTTGCACCCGGAGCATTCGTAACCGATGCCCAATCAGCAGTTTTGCAGGATGATAAAACTCTAGAAGCACGTTTACGAAAAATTCCGCTTCGGCGAATGGGTGAACCGTCCGAGATTGGATCTTTAGTTTCCTATCTTGTTTCTAATAAATCAGGATTCGTAACGGGTTCGTGTTTCGTTGCCGATGGTGGTGAAGTAAACTCGCTTTGATAGGGGGAAATATGTCTACAAATTCTGACCACAATACTTTAGGTAGTGATGTTCTTTTATCCGGTGAGGTTGCTGCGATGTCACACAAGTTCGCGGAAGGTTATGCGAGAGTTCGAGATGTGACAGATCGTGACGGCGCTGTTCCTGCTTGGGCTAAGGCGCTATATATGGCAGCTGCAGCTGCAGTTAAGGGGCACGACTCACTACTCACGAAAGAACTTGGCCGTTCGAAAGATCTAGGGTTGTCGCTAAATGACGCTCGTGGAGCTGCATTAACAGTGTTTATTAGTAGAGGTGAGAGTGTTTACGCAAAGTTTACTGCTGCTGTGAATGATCTTTATGGGGAAGAGATCGGAGATCCGAAAGAACCTTCTCCAAATTTTGAATTAGACAAAGATGCGTGTTTGGAGTACTTCGAAGGCTATTTCGGATTCATTCCAACTTACGTGCAGCTTATGGCCGAAGAAGCTCCAAGGGCACTTGAAGGATACGTTCTTATGCGAGAATTCTCTTTAGCTGAGAATTTGCTTGATGCTAAGCACGTTGAACTGCTTCTTTGCACAGTAAACGCAGCTGAATTCTCTTCGCGTTTCGTGAATGTTCATGCGAATGGCGCTAGAAATGCTGGAGCAAGTGAAGCCGAAATAGTTGAATCAGTTATTTGTGCACTACCTGTATCAGGAGTCGCATCGTGGCTTCCAGGTGCAGATGGAATTATGGAAGGCCGAGACTAACTTCTTTAGATAGTCTCAAAAGTCCTCAGAATCGAGGTGCACGACCTGATGTGTAATCTCTCCATTTTGGATGGTTAAAATATCTTGTCCTGATGCGATAAGTGTGTCGCCAACCATTCGCCAAAAGAAGGTTGCTTTCTCCCCTTCGATAATTAATTTGTCAAAAAATATCTGAGCGGAACCTAAACGCTTAGGTACGGTGCGAAAGTATTCTTGTATCTTGCCTTTTCCTCTATAAGTAACGCCACCTCGTTCAAGAATCGCGTGCTCGGCGTAGTCGTCTGCCATCTGCTTGGGATCTCCACCCAAAACTGCACTAATATGATTTTCAGCTACTTCTGAAGTGGTCCGGTGGGCTGCTTCGTTTTCCATACATCTAGCTTGCCGGTGGTTTTTCTATCTTGCAAGATTAAGGATTGCTATGAATCAAATTGCAGACGTTTATACTGTTCCAGACTTGCTGGTGCGTGCAGTAAATAGAGCGGGAGATGATAAGGCTATTCTCTTTCCAGATCTTGATATCACATACTCGGAACTGTATGACCGGGCAGTGATGTCAGCGCGCTCGCTAGCAGCATTAGGTATCGGTAAAGGCGACCATGTCGGAATTCTTATGTCTAACTGTCAAGAATTTGTAGATATTTTTCTCGGTTCGCAATTTTTGGGGGCTTGGCCTGTGCCAATTAACGCCCGCTATAAAGCTCGAGAATTAAACTACGTTATTAAAAACGCAGATATCAAAATCCTATTTACAACAGATCGGATCGTTGAGCATGTAGATTTCGTAGCCCTCCTTGATGAAGCTTTTCCTAATCTTGCCGGGCAAGAGGATGCGACTGAGTTGAATATGGATGATGCACCTTTGCTAAAGAATATTGTACTTTTTGGTGAACGTTCGCCTACTGGGATGATGGGTCAAGAATCATTTGAAGAAATGGCATCAGGTACGACTGAAGCTGCAGTTGAACTGTCTCGATCTCGGATTGCTACGCGTGATATTGCCATGATGATGTACACATCTGGAACCACAGCTATGCCGAAGGGTTGCCCAATTTCTCATGAGGCTCTCGTTAGGCCTGCGCTTGAAGCGGGAAGAACTAGGTTCTTTCTAGGCAGGGACGATCGCATGTGGGATCCATTGCCAATGTTNCACATGAGNTTCGTTCTTCCTCTCCTTGCATGTATGGATGCNGGTGCTGCGCTCTTAACTATGGAATATTTCGAGCCAGGGTTGGCTATCGAATATATGGAAAGAGAAANGGCTACGGTCAATTTCGCAAGTTTTCCAACAATCACGGAAGCCTTACTTAATCACCCAAACTATGATCCAGATAAATTGAAAATTCGCCTTGTAAATAATGTCGGTCCGGCGAAAATGCTTGCGTCTATGCAAGAAAGAATGCCGAATGCTACCCAAATAAGTGCATACGGAATGACTGAATGTGGCGGCGTTTCATGTTTCGGGGACGTTGACGACAGCCTTGAGAAACGGACTCAGACGAGCGGAAAACCATTTCGCGGAATTGAAGTGCAAATTCGAGATATCGAAACGGATGAAATTTTGGGACCTGATGAATCTGGCGAAATCCTTGTTCGAGGGTATTGCCTCTTTGAGGGGTACTACAAAGACCCAGAAAAGAACGAACTTGCATTTACAGAAGATGGCTGGTTTAGAACTGGGGATATTTGTTCACTAGATGAAGAAGGAAGAGTGACTTACAAGTCCAGATTGAAAGATATGCTGAAGGTAGGTGGAGAGAATGTAGCAGCGGCTGAAATTGAGGGCCTTCTCTCNGGACACCCTGAGGTTGTTCTGGCACAAGTGGTATCGGCTCCTGACGAAAAGTACATGGAAGTACCTGCTGCGTATATACAGCTCGCAGACGGCGCAGATGTCTCAGAAGATCAGATAACCGAATACTGCAAAGGTAANATCGCCAGTTTTAAAATACCTCACCATGTNCGATTCATCACNGAGTGGCCAATGTCTGCAACGAAGATTCAAAAAGTGCGACTACGTGAGATGATTGCAGAAGAACTTGAAACATAGAGGATTATCGGGATCGAAATCCACTAGAAATGATTGCTCCGAAGCTCGCGCTTNAGTATCTTCCCTGTTGCGGCCTTNGGTAATGCATCAACAAATTCCACGCTTCTAGGCTTTTGGTAACTTGCAAGATTCTCNTTGGCGGTCTGAATAATCTCAGTGTCGCTGGCAGTTCGACCAGGTTTCAGCACTACAAATGCCTTCACGGATTCTCCCCATTCATCATCAGGCACACCTATAACTGCTACTTCAAGAACCGCATCATTTTTTGCTATGGCCTCTTCCACTTGGGCAGAGTATATGTTCTCACCACCGGAAATAATCATGTCCTTAGCGCGATCAACTATAAAACAGTAGCTGTCTTCATCCCAAGTAGCGATATCGCCTGTCCACATCCACCCGTCGCGAATTGTTTCTGCTGTAAGGTCTGGACGCTCAAAATAGCCAATCATATTAGCTGGAGATTTCACGATAATTTCTCCAGGGGTCTTGCCGTCCTTGGGAACTGGATTTCCCTCCTGATCAACAATTCGGATAGAAGTCACAAACCCTTCTTTCCCGCAGGATCTAAGACGGTCAACTCGGTATCCATCTCGAATGGCTTGTATATGATCTTCTTGAGATAGAAAAGTCATCGTAGTACCTTCCGTTTGGCCATACCCTTGAATAAGAGTGCAGGGGAACGCTGCTAAAGCCTCTGAAATGACTCTGCTGGGCATAGGTCCACCGCCATATTGAATATTCCGCAAAGAACTAAGATCGTAATCGTCAAATCCCTCTTCAGCCATCATCCAGTTCAGCATCGTTGTAACCCCTAGGAAGGCTGAAACTTTCTCTTTCTCAATCAATTCAAGAGCCAACTTTGGCTCAAAATTCATCAAGACAAGAGGGCACCCGTGCGCTTGATAATTCATAGCCAGTACAACTGGTATGTGAAACATTTGTCCGGTGAGCATATAAACGTCTGAAGGAACTATCCTTTCAGCGGCGGTTTGGTTCAGCATTCCGTGCCAAACAGATGAGTGGGAATGAAGCGCCCCCTTTGACTCTCCAGTTGTACCACCTGTGTAGAGAATAAGGAAGGGGTCGTCATTACCTACAAGGCCAGACTCTTTCGGTTCTAACTCCGAGGTCTCGCTGACGAGATCTTCAAAGCTACCGTCTCCGTGAACGCCAAACTCATATGAGAATTCAATAAAGTCGTTTTCCCTAACAATTTCAGATCGTTGCTTCGAAAAGGAGTCTTGGGAAATAAGTATCCTAGGAGAACCGTTTTCGATAATTCGAATTAATTCAGGAATTGAAAGTCGCCAATTCATTGGTTGGGCTATTAAGCCGATACGTCCGCANGCATAAAAANTAGCNAGATTTTCTATACAGTTTTGGCTNAGGATTGCAACACGGTCGCCTTTTACCAGTCCCTTNCTCAGCATCCCGTTAGCAAGTCTGTTGATNAGAGAATCAAATTGGGCATATGNGATTCNCTTATTATTTGTGGCATCAATTACCGCTTCATTNCTNGGAGTTAAACGAGCCCATTTCTGAGGAATTAAACCTATATTCANTTACTTTGTGNNCCTTGATNNCNCAGNNAAAACCNAATTCATCTCAATCAAAGNGANTCNCAGTGTGCAAAANTAANTTNTTAACCATCCTATATTCCTGANTTTCCGCCTTCTCTTAAAAATTNCTGTGGCGTTGAGTANGGNGGGTCGNCTGGTTTTGANCCTGTTGTNGCTCCACCATCNACTACTAGGCAATGCCCATTTGTNTTTCCGGATTCCTCNGATGCTAANTACAATGCGGCGTTAGCTACGTCGGTCGGCCTGCCNGGNCTTCCGATGATAGGAGCATTGCTTGCAAGGGTCTCCTCCAATTTATCTAATGCATCATGGTCGTCTAGATGCGCCTTCGCTACAAGGGGTGTAGCAGTGGAACCCGGAGCTATNCAATTTACTCGAATCCCATGCCTGCAGAGTTCAGCTGCAACATTCTTCGTTAAACCAACAATGGCATGTTTGGCAGCAGCATATGCATGAGGGCCCCAACCTCCATTAACACCAGCAGTGCTAGCTAGATTAATTATCGCACCTGACTTCATAGGTATCATTGCTTCAGCGGCATGTTTTAAGCCCAGAAACGTTCCTATCAGATGAATATCTACAGTTTTGCTGAACTCCTCTAAGGAAGTTGTTGCTATTGGGCCGCGCGCTCCCACTATTCCAGCATTGTTCATCATTATGTCAACTCTGCCATGGAGAGACATCGTAAGGTCGAGTAATGCTTTTATATCATTTTCACTGGTGACATCACACTTCTGGTATGTGGTAGAGTCTCCTAGCTCGTCGGATAGCTTAGAGCCAAGATCGTTTTGGATATCTCCGAAAACTACTGATGCGCCTTCGCTAATAAATCGTTCGACAGTGCAGGCGCCGATACCTGAAGCTCCACCGGTTATTACTGCAATCTTTCCCTCTAGTCGCATGATCATCTCCTAAGTTAGTCTCGTTGAGTTTGAACTTTTCCGGCTCTGTGCCAAGCTCCAACCGCAGTGATAAGTATCACTAATGTAGCTAACCACGAGTATATGTAGGTATCGGATATGTCCACAAGAAGGCCGAACCCCGCTGGGGTAACAAGTGCCCCAAGATAGTACCCAGTCATAGTGATCCCTGTTGCCCTCCCAACACTTTTAGGCGCCTTGTCAATAACAGCGGCATGCATAGTTCCTATCGCTGCTAATTGAGTTGATACACCAAGCGTGAGTCCAATGACCACTATGAAAGTACCTAAGATAGTTCCAAGAATAACTAGGCAAACTGATAAGGCGCTCACACTTAGGAGGAGCATAACGAGCGGAATGCGCTTAAGTTCTCCAAGCCGGTCAGCCCAAACGCCATTACAAATCATGACTATGACACCAGTGAACGAAGCTATAGCCATAATCCCTCCAGATAAACTTGCAGGAGCGTTAAGTGATTCTTCTAGATATGAAACTGTCCAGGAATATAAGGGCTGCGATCCGCCAATCAATAGAAATGCTGCTATGCCAAACCAATAAAAATCCTTTGGAAGGGGGATAGGCGCTGACCCAGTAGTTGATTCTGAACGGTCATCGTCAAGGACGAAATACGTGAAAATTCCGCTAATGGCAGCAACGATTGCATTGAACACTAAAACTCTTTCCCATGACCAAACATTTGCCGCCCAGGGTGTTATCGCTGCAGCTATCGTCGCCATTAGGGGAACGCCGGATGTCTTGACAGACATTGCTAATGCTCTGCGTTCAAGCGGGACTGCATGGCCGATCGCTACGTTGGTGCTTGTGTTGCCAAGGGCGTACCCCATTCCACCTACGACGCTTCCGATAATCCACATTGCGTAGGTATGAAAAAATGCAATAAGTAGTGACGACCCAGCTACGAGCAGCATGTTAATCGTTGCAACATTTCGTGCTCCAAATTTATCCGTGAAACGACCAGCAGGTATCGAACCGATTCCTGTTGCACCAAAGTAGATGCCAACAATGAGTCCTATCATTCCTCGTGATACGTCTAGATCCTCGCTCAGAGCTGTTGCTAAGAATCCCGGAATGAAACCAAGAGATGCACCCATTCCAACACAAGCACAACAACTAGCAATTATTGCTCGTTCGGAGGATTTAGTTTTCTGTCTCACTGATATCAAAAGGCATGTCAATCATTTCATCTGAGAAGTCAATCGCCTGTTAATGACTTCTTGAATAGAAACAGATCATTTCATTAGGAGGTATTTGTGTCAAATAGGTGTTGTTAAAGGGACAGATGTTGATTGGGTTTGCGCTCTTGCCGATGTCTGATCATGAAAGTATGATCTTCGAATGGATAATATAAGTGACCTATCGATTGAAGAACGGCTGTATTTTCTAGAGCAGCGTGAGCATATTCGCGAACTTGTTTGTGACTATAGCGTGGCTGTAGATGATCGCGATATAGAAACTATTGCAGACTTATTTACCGAGGATGGCGTATTCGCNCATGCCGATGGAACNGCGGCGATGGAAAGTAAGGACGAAATTGTTTCCTTCTATCAGGGAAGATTAGGNTCAATGGGGGCAACNTATCATTTCCCTCACAGTCATAAAATTGTATTTAATGACGAGGAAAATGCGACTGGAATAGTACTAGCCCACGCTGAACTTTCTCAAGAGGAGAAGACGTATTACACGGGTCTTCGGTATATGGATACCTATCGTAGNGAAAATTCCAGATGGAGATTCTCAGAACGACTATTGAAGTTTGTATTTTTTATGCCNATGGAGGAGTGGGCACGAGACGGAATGGCCCAACAGAATCGAAAACGATTCCCAGGCGAAGGCGAGCTGCCAACAGATTTACCTGAAAAACAGCCCACGTGGATAGCAGCACAGAATAATTAATCTTTAAATACAGATAAACGGCATGAACGCCTTAATTATTTAAGAGTAATGAAGCGGCTTCGCTCGCTCCCATTCCAATAGAGACACCCTTGTTTACAGCATGTGCGTTGACGGCAGAAATGATTCCATCGTAATAATGTGACAAGCCACTACCCATACGAGCGTAACGAGCATCTACCGTCGCCCCAGATAGTCCTTCCTCTTCAACGGTATAAAGTCCAGCAACCCCTGAATCGTCTAGACCTTTACCTCCATCTGAGCATATAAACCCTCTAGGTCGACATCTAAGAAGGTAAGGAACGGCACTTCGGCCAGTATGACCAGCAGTAACCAGCACATTTGTATCTGTGTCTTCATCTGTTCCAAAAGCAATAGAATCTGTAGCGATTACTTGCCCTCCATTATCGGACGTTTCCATAATGGTCCGGTTTGTTATCTCTGAAGCACTGGCTTCTAGTGGGTCCTTTTCGAGCAGAAGAAAAGCAGCGTCCGTAACAGTCATGCCAGGAAAGACACCACAATCTGTAGCGAGTTGATTTGCAAAACTAATTAC
Source organism: Acidimicrobiaceae bacterium (assembly GCA_002703045.1). Classification (GTDB taxonomy): domain Bacteria; phylum Actinomycetota; class Acidimicrobiia; order Acidimicrobiales; family UBA8592; genus UBA8592. The sequence goes on along the minus strand of PAEG01000071.1, from coordinate 10,321 downwards.
TCCATTTTCATACAGATGGACCCCNTTGCCAAGATGTGCTGTCATTACGTCGGCCACGGCGGCTGGTATATTTAACGCCTCTAAATACCAAAGTCCGGCTATTGCTGAGCCCTCGGGCCCAATACCACAGTCCATTCCAATTGCAGCACGGGGAGAATGCTCAGCGATGAACCTCGCAGGTAAAACTCCGCAATAAGATGAGTTTACACAAACATCTCTACCAGTATTACGGTCATCAACGTCATAAGCTGAATCCATAGCCATCACTGAACCTTCGCCGGAAGGCGAAACAAAAACAGACGTTTGCTTGTCCTCTGGTTTCACTATTTTCTCCTTTTTTTAGGTTGAGGCCCCCGGTCACTAGTGTCATNAGTAACGCCCATCTCACGAAGCTCAATCTTTCTTACCTTTTCTGATGGGGTCTTTGGAAGTTCATCGAGAACATGAATGTATCTGGGGATAGCAAAATCGGGGAGTTGCTTTTCTGAATATTTCCAAATTTCCTCAGGCACAACATTTTTCCCGTCTTCAGGAACAATGAATACCATTACTTCATCTTCTCCAGCTTCTTGGTCTGCAGGAACCCCGATCGCAGCAACTTCNCCAATGGAAGGATGCGATACTAAAGCTTGCTCTACCTCATATGAACTGATATTTTCACCCCTTCGTCNNAAGGCATCTTTAAGCCGATCAACAAAGTAGTACCAACCGTGTTCGTCTCTCNTCAAACCATCGCCTGTATGAAACCATAAGTTACGAAAAGCTTCTGAGGTTTTATCAGGCATGGCAAAGTAACCTTGGCAGGTAGTCCAAGGATGAATTGCGCGAACTACCAGTTCACCGACTTCTCCAACTTGGACTTCTTCGTCNGTTTCGGGGTTTACTAAACGGATATCAAACCACTCTTTATTCAGTAGGCCAGCAGCACCAGCAGGACGATCGACCCCGTACGGTGTCAATATCGGCATGCAAGTTTCTGTTAAGCCGAATACCTCGACGAAAGCCTCTATTCCGAAACGTTCTTTGTACTCGGCAAGAATGGAGCTAGCAGTAGGAGCAGCGAAAACACAACGAAGTTGATTATCTGCNTCNTCTTCTTTCCNCTCTTGTTGCCAAACAAAGTCCATCATTACGCCAATAAAATTAGTAACCGTAGCTTTAGATGATCGGATTTGGTTTATCCATTCGGAAGCGCTGAATCGCTCTTGAAGCACATACCTTGACCCAGCAATAAGGGCAGGATACGCAGCCAAGAATTGCGAATTGCCATGAAATAATGGGCCGCAAGACATGTAAGTATCGGTTTCGGTAAGCCGAGTTAAAGAAACAGTTTCATCAGCAAAAAGGTACATGTGTGCGTGGGGCATCATTACACCCTTTGAAAGCCCGGTTGTTCCAGAGGTAAAAAATATTGACCCGAGATCAGAGTATTTCACTTCAGGAAGATCGGTTATTTCTGANGATAGTAAGTCNGACCATGGGGATGCGCCCATGCCATTNTTGGCTAATTTATCNATTCCAGAAATAACGTCTNCCTCATCACCAACNAGATAGAAGTGCTTTACGGAACTGAAGGCGTCGCTTACATCAAGTATCCTGTCAACATACTCTGGGGATACAACCGCAATTGATGGAGTTGTNGTGGAGACNTGATGTGCCAGAAANGCGCCGCGNTATGCAGTATTTATCGGTACCTCCACTAAGCCTCCTAGTGAACTACCCAACCACGCAAGGATGTAAGCAGAACAGTTCGGAATCATTATTAGCAAGCGGTCTCCAGGTGTCGCACCGGCAGCGAGCATTCCGGAACCAACTCGCTCAGCTGTTTCTAAAGTTTCGGCATATGAAAAGGATTCATTCGCCCAAGGAATATCTAGATAAATTTTATCTGGATGCCTTCGTGCCCGCTCTCGCAGAACAGTAGGTGAGTTCCAATCAGCTCGGGAAGGGAAAGTTGGGTTGTATTCCTCGTAGTAGTTAGTCATCGAATACTTACCGTGTTCCGCGGGGTGGAAATTCGGGTTTTCGCTTTTCCATAAATGCGTTTGCACCTTCGAGCATATCTGGTGACCCGATTGCTTGAATTAGGGCTCCAAGGCTATTTACCATATTGTCTCTCATCTGGTGATACATGACGTTAGAGCTTGCCTTAGCGACTTCTAAGTATCGAGCGCTCATCTGAATAATTTCCTGACACCAAATCTCTACTTCATCATGAAGTTCATCATCGGGCACGACCTTGTTCACCCAGCCAAGATCGTACGCTTCTTGCGCAGAGTACTTTCTACATAAGAAGGAAACCTCCTTAGCTCGTTTTTCTCCGATATTCATTGCTAGAAGGTTTGTTCCGCCTAAAACGGGAGCACTTCCGACTTTGACACCTGTTTGTCCAAGCTGGGCACTCTCAGCAGCTATTGCTAAGTCACACATGACCACAAGCTCGTTACCTCCGCCGAAAGCTCCTCCATTCACTGCAGCGATAATTGGAAATGGGGCGTTCCTCAAAGCATCAAATAGCTCCAAGCTACCGACAAACATTGAACGCACATTCCAAAAGTCCGCTTCAGCGAGGTTGCCTAAATATCCTCCAGCACAAAACGCACGGCCCGATCCTGTAATTACCCCAACTCTTGCATCCATGTTTTCTCTAAGAGTCAAAATAATTTCGTCAACCGTTTGACGTCCGTAGGAATTCAGTCGCTCAGGTCGATTTAGGGTTATCCATAGGACCTCACCCCGCCGATCTACCAAAATATCCTCCATGAGCTCTCCAATCGTTGTTATGTACTCATGTCAATTTAGTGCATCTTGGCAAAATATGTAAAACATGAATGTTTAGCTTTGAAACACTAGCGTGGCCCTAAGTGCTAGGGGGTAAATTTGGCTACTAATAGAATGGTCCATATTCTCCTCGTCATAGCAGTTGTCCTATGGGGTGGTGTTTTCGTAGCGTATGCATATCTTCTCCCGACGATTAATGCAACACAGATCGTCACCATTCGATTTGCACTTATCTCTATCTGCTATCTAGTAATCTTTGCTCTGGTTAAGAAATCACGACCAAGAGTAGAGAAACGGCAACTGGGTACATTATTTCTTCTTGGGGCCCTTGGAGTTCCAGGGTCACAGCTTCCTGCTGTACATGCTCAGAATTACCTATCACCTTCACTTGCTTCTGTTCTTATCACTACCTCTCCAGCATGGACAGCGGTTTTTGCAGCGTGGCTACTTAGGGAGAGATTCAAGGCAATACAAATATTGGGTTTCGTTGTTGCTTTCTTTGGTGCCTTGCTGGTCATAACCGCTGGGTCAGGAACAGGCGTGCTTTCAGTAGATAACCCTTGGGGTGCAACTCTCTGTCTGTTGTCACCATTTATGTGGGCATTATTTACCGTGATATCGAAAAGGGAATTATCTGATTTGAAGCCGTTCAGTTCAGTAGGAATATGCCTCATAGCCGGAACACTTGTAATGGTTCCATTTCTTCCAAGCGCAATTAATGACATGAGCCTACTCACCGCATCGCAATGGGGTTGGATGGCGTACACAGTTGTCGGAGGGACTTTGATTCCGTATTACATCTGGTTTTGGGCGCTTCAACGCTTGGAAGCAAGCAAAACAATTGCCTACATGTATACAGTGCCGTTTGCCGCCTTACTGTGGACTTGGATTGTCTTAAGTTTGTTTCCAGACTGGTGGGCAGCGTTTGGCGGGATTATCTTGATAGGTGGAGTAATGCTTACCCAGAAGTCAAGCGTGACTTCTAATGACCCTAAGAGTGAAATGACATCGTGATGGGAGAGAATTAACTAATGAAAGTTTTAGTGACAGGAGGAGCTCAAGGTATTGGCTTAGCCGTTTGTAAGAAGTTGGAAGAAAACGGTCACGAAGCAATTTCTGCAGATAGGCAGGAACAGGCTGATGGTGTCTATCTCGATGTTACAAGCGAAGAATCTTGGGAAAATGTCTTTAATTCAGTAGGTCCCTTCGATGGATTAGTCAATTGCGCTGGAATTAGAACACGTAATCTTATAGTTGACACTACCTTCGAAGAATTTCAAAGACATATGGATGTCAATATCACTGGAACATGGTTAGGTATTAGGGAAATGTTTCGACATCGAACGAACAAATCTGAGTCGACGAGCTTTACCCCTGCTTCAATTGTCAATATAGCGTCTGTAAATGCAGTGATCGCAGTTCCAGCTCAAGCTCACTACGTCGCATCGAAAACTGCAGTTGTCGGCCTAACTAAAGCAGCTGCTATCGAAGGCGCTCCTATAGGNATNAGAGTTAATGCNATTGCTCCAGGAGCGATNCGAACNCCGATGACTGAAGAGCGACTAGTNGACCCTGAACAAGTTGCATGGTTGGAAGGGCGTATCCCAGTAGGCCGAGTAGGAGAACCAGATGAAATGGCTTCCGTTGCAAATTTTCTGTTGTCAGATGGAGCTTCCTACATAACAGGCACTACTGTTTTTGCTGACGGCGGATGGACTGCGAATGGAGTGTGATTTATGTTCCCTTTAAACGGATTTTATCATTATGGAATTGTTGCNAGTGATTTCGATAAGACAATCGAAGAGTTGAGTGAAAATCTTGGGCTTGAATGGGCGACAGTAACCGAATTCGAAATGGTATGCGAGCAACCTAATGGGATAGTTACTGCAGATATGAAAGTAGCTTACTCAACTACTGGCCCTCCTCATTTTGAAGTCATTCGAGTTGCTCCTGGAACCGTGTGGGGTGAAGCAGATCTAGGCGTTCACCACTTGGGATATTGGACGGAGAATCTTCAGGAAGACCATGAACGTCTAACCGATGCTGGGTATGTCTGGGAGGCTTGCTACCACAATCCCGAAACAGANGGNCCATACGGCTTTACGTACCATACATTGTCGACTTCGCGTCTACGGCTTGAACTCGTTGATATAGCAAGGAAACCAGCTTTTGATATTTGGATGGCAGGAGGAGAATTCCCATCAGCTATGGAGCCGGGAGGAATGGCAGATTGAATAATGAAGCTGACGTAATAGTTGTCGGTGGCGGTCCGGGAGGAATGGCCGCGGCTCTGGAAGCTGCAAACTGTGGGTCTTCAGTTATTTTACTAGAGGCTGATACGCAAATTGGCGGGAATGCTGCACGCTCTACGGGTTATTTGGCCTTTCAAAATTTTGATATGCAGGCCCAAGAGGACATACATGACAACGCAGAAATATTCGTCCAAGACATGGTTGCAGAGATTGCCCGTCAGAACGAAAAATACGGTATCACCTTCGATGAAGACCTCGCACGTCTCTTTTCCGAGGAATCATCTGACACATACGCTTGGCTTTGTGATTTAGGCTTTGAGTTTAATCGTTTTCTTCCCCGCCCAAAGCAGCATTCAGTGAACAGNATGGTCGACGTTAAAGACACGACNATGTTCACGTCGCTATTCGAAAAAGCACTGAACGAGGCAGGTGTTGAAGTCATCACTGAAACTCGAGTCCGTCGACTTCTAACCGTAAATAGTTCAGTTGTCGGCGTCGAAACTGATACCGCCTCCTATACCGCACATCGTGGTGTTCTTCTTGCGACCGGAGGCTATCAAGCAAATCCTCAGATTAGGATNAAGTACCAACCTGAGATTATGGCTTCAACACCATATTTAGGAACCGAACACGATGTAGGTGATGGTCACATCATGGGTCAAGCTGTCGGTGGTGACTTAATAAACATGACTATGATTCCCCCTTTGATAATGGTTGGCTCAGCACTAGTAGAAGAATCAATTGCCGTTAATCTAGAAGGAGAAAGGTTCCATGATGAAGCTGGACCGTATGACTATCGTGTCGACCAATTAGCTAAGCAACGTGACCGCCTAGCATGGTACATATTTGATGACAGGACNTTTAGAAGTAAGAAACAATTGATTGACGAAATGCCAGAAAACCCAATTTCGGATCTCACTCTAGAAGGGCTTGCAAGTCAATTGNGTTGCGATGGGCATGCCTTAAACAAATGCGTTGAGGAGTGGAACTCGCTNGTCACCTCCACAGAGTCAAAGGATCCTAAATTTGGAAGAGTGATATTCCCTGATCCACGTGTTGGGATAGTNGAACAGCCTTTCCATGCAAGCCGGATGATNGTAGGAATTAACTTTCCAGCNGGTGGTTTTAGAGTNTCCANTGATATGCAGGTGCTNAATGTATATGGAGAAGCNATCTCGAACCTATTTGCAGTCGGTGATTGNGCTGGCGGCCTAGGACCGGTAATAGGAATGGGAGGTATGAGAATAACTCCAGCGCTTACTTTAGGTCGGGTGGCNGGACGAAGNATTGCCACNAACNCTAACCNACAAGCGNTCCGAGAAGAGGAAGAGGTAAAAATTCCAGAAAACCGGATGAAGATACCTGTTGTGGACGAGACAAGTTGATAGAGCCAATAACGTCAAAATTTCTGTCCTCCGTTCGAAATCTCCCTGATCGTCCGATCCTCATATTTCCTGATGAAACGGTTTCATACCAAGAGCTTTATGGCAGGGCTCTCAAGGTAGCGAAATCACTTCATTCGATGGATATAAGACGCGGAGATCACGTCGGAATTCTGATGGCCAATTCGATCGAGTACGTTGAAGTTTTATTTGGTATTGCCTTTTTAGGTGCAATCCCAGTTCTTTATAATGGCAGATTTAAGGCACGGGAAATCGCTCATGTAACGAGCGATGCCGATATTAAAATAATTGTTACAAGTGACCAAATTGATGAACACGTTGATTATGGAGAACTGCTGTGCAGTGCTTTACCTGGNCTTGAAACTTCGCTTTATGAGAAAACAGNTTCTCAAATACCTGATGCTCCTAGCCTCCAAGGGGCAGTGATGCTTGGCGGAAAAAAAATCGCAGGGTTCATCGATGATAAAGAATTCAAAGCAATGGGCGAACAAATATCTGACGAGACAATATCCTCATCCCTGCAAAAGATTCGTGTCGAAGACCCGGCAATAATGTTTTATACTTCTGGAACGACAGCAATGCCAAAAGGTTGTTACCTTAACCACATAGTTTTGCAGCATGCAGGAGTTGTTGGAGGGGTTGAAAATCTTGGATTGAGTGAAGGGGATAAAGTTTTCGCTCCGCTTCCAATGTTTCATACTGCTTTTTCTCAACCATTTTCAGGAATACTCCATGTTGGAGGGACATTGATATCGATGAAGCATTTCGAGGCCAAGCCTGCATTGGATCTGATCCACAAGGAAACACCTACAGCGATGTTTCCAGCCTTTGCGATGATAACAAACGAGATAATCGCTCAGCCTGAATACAGGAATGATTCATTTAAGAGTGTCAGGACTATTGTCAATGTTGGCCCTGAAGATGTATTAATGCAGTTACAGGCGAAGATGCCCCATACAAAACAGATTACTGTATTCGGTATGACTGAAACTGGTGGTTCTGTGTGCATGGGGAATCGAGAACTTTCCGATGTCGAGCGGACTCAAACCTGTGGCCCAGCATTACCAGGTAACGAAATAGAAATTCGTGACCCTGAGACAAATGAAAAACTTCCCCCAAATACTCGGGGTGAAATTGTAGCTAAGGGGATAGGAGTATTTTCTGGATACCACAACGCTCCAGAAAAGAACGCAGAAGTATTCGATGACGAGGGCTGGTTCCATACTGGCGATTTAGGTGAGCAGACTGAGAATGGAGAAATTATATTTTCCGGAAGGCTCAAAGATATGTTAAAGGTTGGAGGCGAAAATGTTGCTTCCGTTGAAGTCGAAGGCTTTCTCTCTACCCATGAAGGAGTAAAGTTAGCTGCAATCGTTGGGCTCCCCGATGATAAATATGGGGAGGTGCCCATAGCCTATATCGAGAGAGAAGAGGGGAGTGCTGTTAGCGAAGAAGAGATAATTGCTTACTGCAATGGGCAGATTGCTTCATTTAAAATCCCACGTCATGTTCGGTTTTTGACTGAATGGCCGATGGGTGCAACTAAAATACTAAAATATGAACTTCGAGAAAGAATCGCTAAGGAACTTCGACCTCTCCAAGAAAGCTAAATTTATCTAGCCTAGGTCGTCAGGGCGGGGAAGTAGAGTCATCAACGCTTTAGATAACCCTCCATCCACATAGAGGATATGGCCATTGATATATGCTGATTGCTCAGAAGTTAAGAAGTAAACAGCTTCAGCAATATCGTTAGGTGAACCGAGACGCTGAAGGGGAACAGCTTTCGCTCGGATTTCTCTCATAGCCTCTGTGTCATATACGTTATTTGTTCCTGGTGTCGGTATTAATCCTGGGCCCACGCCATTACAACGAACTCCCCTAGGACCCCATTCGATCGCGACTTGCTCAGTTAAGGACACTAAAGCAGCTTTAGAAGGCCCATAACTACCTACCGCCGGGTTCGCCTGTTTTGCGGCGATAGACACAATATTAACTATTGAGCCTTTACCTTTCACTAGCATGCCAGATCCAAAATGCTTTATGGTGTTGAACGCTCCTTTAAGATTGACATCCAAAACGTGAGCGAAGTCATCAATTGTCGTGCTTTCGATTGGTCCGAATTTCCATATACCAGCACTATTTACCAGTACGTCAACTGGCCCAATTTTGGCTGCTACAGCAGCGACTGCCTTCTCGTCGCTAACATCGCATGGAATAGTGTTGTCTGATCCGTCGATATCCAGGGCCAACACTTCATACGAAGCTTTAGCTAATCTTTCTGAAATTGCTAAACCAATACCGCGAGCTCCACCTGTAACAACTGCTTTCAATGACATATAGTAGATACTAGGAGTAAATTACTATGCGCGCATTAGAAGGTATGTCTGTCTTGATCACCGGTGGCGGATCCGGCATAGGCGAAGGGGCTGCAAAGCATTTCGCCAACAAAGGCGCGACCGTAACCATCACAGGCCGACGCGAAGAACCGTTGAAACAAGTCGTAAAAGATATTGGCGAAAACATCACATATATAAAAGGTGATGTCACAAATAATGAAGATCGAATCCGAATGGTTGAAGCAGCTGTCGAGAACGGAAAAGGTCTAGACGTACTCATCAGCAATGCCGGCAACATATACAGATGTGACGTTGAAGATTATGACGAAGAACAGCTTCTAACTCTTTTCCATTCAAACGTAGTCGGTGGGATGATGCTTCTAAAGGAATCTATAGCGCACTTAAAGGAATCAGAGGGGTGCGTCCTTTTCGTTGGCTCTGTCCACACTCAGCGAGCGTTTCCTAATGCTTCGCCATACGCAGCGACGAAAGGGGCATTGGAGACCTTAACAGGTGTGCTTGCTGCTGAGCTAGGGAAATATAATGTCCGCGTAGGATGTGTTCGACCTGGCGGTGTTCTAACTGAGATCAACGTCAGAGCTGGCTTATCAACTGCAGATGAAGCTAAAGAGCGTCTAGAGGGAATGGGGAACATGCATGCTCTTGGACGAATCGGAACAGTCGAAGAGGTCGCTGAAGCATTCGCGTACTTAGCCACTGCAGAATGGGCTACAGGTAACGTGTTAACAATCGATGGTGGGCTGGGACTCGGAGTAACTCAAGAGTGACCACATCCTCCCCACTGAGGTATTGTCTAAAGGGATGCCTCCATCAAAGGACGAAACTTGGACTTAGATAGACTCGATTGGATTGCACTAGGNCAAGAGGAAGCGATAGACCCATCGATCCGTATTGTTGACCCTCATCATCATCTTTGGCACCGAGGNGGAAGCAGATACTTAGCTGAAGAACTANANGNAGACTTAACCAGCACTCANAATGTAACCGATACTGTNTTTGTNGAATGNATGGCCAATTACGACAGNGATAAACCAAAGGAGTTTCAACCAGTAGGTGAAACAACATTCGTNGNTGAGGAATCAGCACGTCTGGAAAAATTTCACGGTCCGAAATTATCCGGAATTGTTGGCTTTGCAGACCTCACACTTGGNNAGANAGTNGGAGAAGNACTTGTTGCCCATGAANAAGCGTCANGCGGCCTTTTTCGNGGCATCCGCCATGCGACAGCTTGGAGTGANGANCCTGAAATNTCAATAAGCCATACCAAGCCAACTCCGGAGCTAATGAGAGAAAAATCATTTCTCGAAGGTCTTACCACTCTTGGACAACATGGNTACACGTTCGATGCCTGGTTATATTTCGATCAATTAAACGAACTGGTAGATATCGCACGATCATGCCCCGAGATTCCAATCATTCTAAATCACCTAGGGGCGCCCCTTGCCATAGGCAGATGGGGATCCAAAAGTACTGAAGTGGAAGAGGTGTGGAAAAATCAACTTACTAAATTAAGTAAAAGCAAAAATGT
>PAEG01000070.1 GCA_002703045.1 Acidimicrobiaceae bacterium | reverse complement strand
GCCCTATTGCCAAGTATCTCAAAGTACTGAGTCTGTCGGTGGCTCTTCTCGGAAGGGTTATCGAACAAATACTGCATTGAGATGCCATCGATAGGATCCTGTTTGATCCCATTTACACTGTCAGGCCATTTAATCCCCGCAGCTTCAAGGATGGTAGGGCCAATATCAATTACATGATGGAATTGGTTTCTCAGTTCGCCAGTTTGATGTATACCGGATGGCCAGCTCATGACCATAGCATTTCGCGTTCCGCCGAAATGTGAAGCAACTTGTTTCATCCATTTGAATGGCGCATCGAGCGCCCAAGCCCAGCCGACATTAAAGTGGTTTTCACAGTGACGAGTGCCGAAGTCGTCGATATGCTCCAGAAGCCATTCCGGGTCCTCGTGTACACCATTTTGGAATGATGGTGCCGACCAGGCCCCATTTATAGTTCCTTCTGCTGATGCCCCATTATCTCCTGTGATATAAATTATGAGAGTGTCGTCAGTACAGCCGATCTCATCAATAGCATCGAGTATGCGATCCACTTGAGCATCTGTATGTGCTAAAAAGCCAGCAAAAACTTCCATTAATCGGGTGGCTACGGGCTTATATCGCTCAGGGTAGGAATCCCAGCTGGGAATCTCATCAGGTCGGGACGTTAATTGTGTATCTGGGGGAATTATTCCAAGTTCAATCTGGCGTGAGTAAATCTGTTCTCTCAGGTTGTCCCATCCACTGTCGAAATTTCCTGAGAATTTTTCAATCCATTCTTCTGGAGCATGATGCGGTGCGTGAACTGCCGGAGGGGCGAAATAACAAAAGAATGGTTTTTCTGGAGCGGAGGCTTTTTGCTGGTGGATCCATTTTATTGCTTGATCTGCGAGATCTTCAGTTAGGTGATAGTCATCCCTTCCTATATGGGGTTCGATAGGGGTGGTTTGATCGATAGCTGCTGGCTCCCATTGGGATGCCTCTGCACCAAGAATCCCATAGAACCTTTCAAAGCCCATTCCTGTTGGCCACCGGTCGAAGGGGCCTGCGGGGCTTTGCTCCCATGAGGGGGTCAGATGCCATTTCCCGAAGCAGCTTGTTGAATAACCGTTTTCTTTTAGGATCTTTGCTATTGATGCGGTTTCTGGGGGGATAGCACTGTCATAGCCGGGAAAACTATTTGCAATCTCAGTGATACCGCCCATGTGGACTGAATGGTGATTTCGTCCGGTGAGTAGGGCGGCTCGAGTAGGAGAGCATAGCGCAGTGGTGTGAAACTGGTTGAAGCGAAGCCCAGCACGGGATATGCGCTCGACGGCTGGCATGGGTATCGGACCTCCGAAAGTTTCGGGACTTCCAAAGCCCACATCATCAAGCATGACTAGAAGGATGTTGGGGGCCTTTTCTGATGCTTTGAAATTTTCTAGCGGGACTGGGGCCGAATCTTCTACTAGTCGTCCGATCTCTCCTTCGAACTTTGGCGTGGCATGTGGAAGACTGGTCATTGATTTAAGCTCTCATGGTCGAACATTGCGAAGAATGATAGTACTTCGCTTATGTCAACATTGGTTGAAAGTATGTTAGATGAAAGGGCTTCAGAGAGAGTTATTTTTCGTCCAAGTAATTTAGCCCACGTTTCATGGCTTAAAGCAATACCGATGCTTGCATCCTCCCCGCTCGTTGGTACTGCTACCTGGTTTCGGATGAGTAGCCCAGCTTTTTCACCATTTGAGAATTCCCACATCATTTCGGCTTCGTAGTCTTTTGCAAGGTCAGGGATTAGGAGTACTTTCAGGGCGAAGACAGACGAGGAGGGAGGATTGCTGAGAACTACGTGTTCTGAGAAACGATGGGTGCGATGACGGCTAAGATCTAGGGCCCCTTCCCTTTCTAAAGCCCGTGTTAAACACCAGTTTCGAACATTGGCTGAAGTTGTTCGTTGGGCAACTTTCCTCAGGCAATCAGCGAGAAGATTCTGGTCCTCTTGTGACGCTGCATCGAAGTCAAGAAGCGGCTCTTGAGTTGGTCTGACAAGCCAAGAGCAAAGTTCGATGGCCCAACGTAAATCGTCGTTTTCAATCGCTTTCTTGACATGGTTTCTGACCTGTTCTCTTCCACCAAATCCGTCTATCAATTTTTCTGCCCTCTTGGCTGGTTCAGAAGGGAAAAGGTGAGCTTCATCCCCATCAAACCACCCTCGCAGCCCTGAATAGATTTGCCGTACATGGTGCTCGACGACACCGTAAAGTTGGGAAGTGAGGTATGAATTCTGAAAGTGGTCGGGCAGCTGAACGAATTGTGTTAATTCGGTACTTGTCAATCCCAGATTGATCCCGCGAACTGACTGGTCCCACAAGAATTGGATTCCGTCGCGGTAATTCGTTACCTCATTACTGATTGTCTCTTTCCCTGACAATGGTGGCCCATGGGTCCCAATGAGATGGGTGGGATTTAACGCATGTATATGATCTAGGCCTTCTAGAAGCATCCGAGGGTCTCGGTACTCTTCTCCTCTAATAGCGAAAATATTGAAGAAAGCTGGCCAGACGAGATTATTGATGCAAAGTTCCAGTTCGGGAAACCAGATTGTTATTGAGTCGTCTGCATCAGATGGTGCTGGTGTTAGCTGTACTTGCAATCCTGCGAGTTCAATTTGTTGAGACTCTGTAAATGTATTCGTGGGCTTGACAAAAGCAGGTGAGTACGGAGCGTGATCACTGTTGCGGAATGCAAGGCCAAGTCCAGCGTTAATGATGCTATCTGGCCCCTCTTTCGGCAGCGCTATTCCAAATTGGTACACGAGGCCTCTTGCAGCAACTGCGCTGACTTCCATTCCATACTTTCTCCGGTTTTGCTCAATTTTTGTATGCCCCCAAATCGGGATATCAGAGATTTCTTGTGTTTCGAGAATGGCTCTAGTCCCATCGACATAGTGAAAGTGTGTGTAGATAATTCCTGTTATCGGCTCATCTGTCTTTTCACGTAGAAGCTTCAGGGCAGCAGCCATTTCCTCGTAACACTCTCCAGTGTCGATCGCAATTATTCCTTTTGGCCCCCTGACGAAAGTCTGGTTTGAAAGACCATTTCCTACTAGACACCAGACGCCATCAGTTACTTCCCAAAGCTGTTGTTCTAGGCGATCAGTGTGAGATATCAGCTTTTCGTGACCGAGCTGCTGTTTGGGTCCGATACGAGTAACTGACTTATCAGTAAAACTAGATGGAATATGGCGGTTGCTGTTTTCCATAGTAATAAGCTTTCAAATGCTTCGTTCTAACCCTTCCCAGTATGGTTCACGGAGTTTTCGTTTTAGAATTTTTCCGGTTCCCGTTCTTGGAAGTTGGCTTACGAAATCAATTGACTTTGGTCTTTTGTAGCCTGCTAGTTTTTGATTGCATAATTGTAAAAGCTCTTTTGAGAACTCATCGTTGGCTTGATGCCCTTCAGAACATTCAACAACTGCTTTGACTTCTTCACCGTATTCGTCATTGGGTACACCGATCACTGAGACATCTGCGACTCCAGGGTGTTCAGCTATTACTGCTTCGATTTCCGCTGGATAAATATTCACTCCTCCAGAGATAATCATGTCGATTTTTCGGTCAGATANCCAGAGATANCCCTCTTCATCTAGGTAACCAATATCTCCGGTTGTGAACACTCCCGGTTCAAGGTGCGCTTCCGCAGTTTTTTCTGGGGCCTTATGATATTCAAACCCCATCCCCATCAGATTTCTAAANTAGAGAATCCCTGGTTCATTTGGTTTCTCAATTCGTTCACCATCGTCGTCGATAATGATAACTTCGATGGTNTCTACAGGTTTTCCTACTGACCCCTCTTTCCTGATCCAGTCGTCAGCAAGAATATTTGAAATGAATGCTCCTTCAGTAGAGCCGTAGTACTCATGGATTTTTGGCCCAAACCAATCGAGCATCGCTTTTTTCCAAGGAGGGGGACAAGGGGCAGCTCCATGCCATACAGCTTCAAGCGACTCCCCAGAGAAACTCTCCTTATCTTCAGAGCTGATATCTAACATTCGCTTAAATTGCGTAGGTACAAGATGAATATTGGTTATTCTCTCTTCGTCTATCAGCTTGACAGCTTCCGCCCCATCAAATTTGTGTCGCATCACTACTGAAGAGCCATTTACCATTGGCATGAATGTGAAAGCCCATTGAGCCGAGTGGTACACCGGACCTACTAGAAGCGATCGCCCCCCCTGAGGCACATAACTTCCCATACTCGAACCAATCAATTGCATCACTTCAGTCGGAATCGTATCCCCGCCAGATAATGCCCCTCGAACACCCTTTGGCCTACCAGTAGTTCCAGATGTATAAAACATCGGCCCCCCCAGTAGTTGTTTATCTGCTGGCAAATCAGTCGTATCTCCGCTGGATACGAACTCCTCATAATCGTTTAACTGTCCTGAAGAGTTTTCACCAACAGCAAGAGAGAGTTGCACTCCTTGAGATCTCGTATCNCTCAAAGCTTCTTCAGCAATTTCTAAGAATCGATGGCCGACGAGNAGAGCCTTTGCATCTGCGTCATCAAGCACGTAAGCCAATTCATCAGCTACCCAATGCCAGTTCACAGGAACATATGTGACTCCGAGGTGAGCTGCAGCTTGAAAAATCTCGAAGCACTCTCTACGGTTACCCAACATCAACGCTATTGTGTCTCCGGGGCCGATAGATGCTCCCTTAAATGCGTTTATTAGACGCCGAGTCCGTTCATCAAGTTTTGACCACGTAGTCCTTCCAAATTCATCAGCAAGGGCTAATTCATCGCCCCGAGCAGCAACAATTTCGTCTAATAGTTTTGGCATTTCCCCTCCAGGTCATCATCTAAATAAGAGAATATCTTTCTAATTACAACAGTGCGAAAAGAAGCCTAGCAAGGTCACCGATGTTTCTCGAGAAGAGACTTCATTCCTTGAATACTCGCCGCGGCAGCATCTAAGATCGGACATTCCCATAACTCTTTTGATGGGACTTCAATTCCAACTGGGGCTGGAGAGCCGATAGATCGAAATGCCACAATCATTTCCCCTAAAGAGAATTCTCCCTGACCAGGTGGAAGGCGAGTGCTTAGAGTATCCGTGTAGTAATCATCAAAAACCTTCTTGAGGGGCCCATCGTTCCACTGGGTCGAAAGAATTTTTTCACCTGGAATGGCCTCTAAATCGTTCACGTTGTTTGTAGAGCGGGTCAAATGCCAGCTATCAAAACACAGACCTCCATTATCTCTATTCGCTCTTTCAACAATTTCGTATGCCAATCCAAGCGTTTCAATATTTGTCATTTCTGGCACGGCCTCCAAACCAACTAGCAGTCCATGGTCCGCAGCTCTGTCGCACAAGCTAGCAAACCCTTCAGCGGCTTCTTCTACCGTTCCGGTGTAGTTGCCGATCACTTGAACATAGCGAGATTCGTATTTTTCAGCTATATCCCAAACTTCTTGCTCTATTTGTAGGCATTTTGAGTCGGGCCCATTCGGCGAGGCCCAACCTCTGAGCGTTTCGATGTTAGCTAACGGGATACCGGTCTCTTCAAGCGCTTGATCGAATTTTTCTATCTCATCAGGGTGACCTTTCATAGAGGCCCACCCCCCAAGATGAATGCCGATAGCGTCGTAGCCTGTAGCTTCTGCCGCATACACTCTATCTGCCATCGAATCTTCTGGGCTTCGTGAGAAGTAGTCCCAGACAAAGTCATCTGGCCCTAGATCTCTGGCTTTCTTTCTTGAATTTTTCATATAATAGAGACTAGAAGATGATTTACAGCAGGTCACTTTCCATTAGGCCTGTGTCCTATCCCAATCCGACATCTGTAGGAGTAATGGCCTCGATAGACCTCTGAGTGAAATCAGCTATTTCAGATGAGATATCTTTACTAAACGGTCCACGCACCTTGAAGCCTTGCTTGTGTACTAAGTCCACTCCTCGACCTTGAGCCCATTCCTCAAATTGCTGTAACGATTTTGTAGGGCTGATTTCGTATGTGACGAATAGTGATGCTTTTTTCTGAGAGATATCCGGAAGAGCGTTCAACTTTCCTATCTGAGCTGGCTTTGCTCCAATGCCGAACAGCCCATCAGTCCATGTTCCGATAACTAATAAGTCAGCATCTAAAACAAATTGGGCATCGATGTTAGTGACAGGGTAGATCCCTACGCTAGCGCCTAAGCTCTGGAAGCTATTTGCGATCGTATCGGCGGCGCGTCTTGTCCCGCCGCGAAGCGATTGGTACATAACTGCTATTTTCATAACTTTCCTATCTTCTCTTAGAGAAGGAAATTAGCACCCAAGAAGCGAGAGAGTCCATATTTCGCGGTTTTAGTCGAGCCGATTTGAAGAAAAACTCATGATAAGAAATTCTCGGTGAATGCTTCTTCGATCGTGCTTCCGGTTGGCGGATCTTCTCTGGACAGTCGGCTTAGCCACGAAAGTGAAATGTAACCTCTCGATACTGCGCCAACATCAGTTTCAATTGGAGGGTCTGGAAGTCTGTCTCCCCAACCCATTTTTAAGTGGTAAGTTCCTTCATGCCCTAATTTTGGTTCTACTGATACTTCAGACATTGACCTGATTAAATTGGTGCCTACTTCTGTATCTACCCACCCTTTGATGTCATCTATTTCGAGATTCGGGACGTTTATATTTAACACTTCTGCTTCTGATAAAGGCTTATCTACAAGGCAAGACACAGCGATAGCGGCTGCTTCCGCTGCTGAGTGCCACTTTTGATTTTTTAGCATCAATTCAAGTCCCTGTCCCAAGTATCCACCCTCGTCGACTGCTTGACTTACAGCTATTCCAGTTATTCCACCATTACGAGCAGTTAAAGCAGCTCCTATAGTGCCTGAGTGATAGACAGATCTACCGACATTTGCTCCCGGGTTTATTCCAGAAACGACTAGATCGAATGGTGGGCCAAATGCTCCGAGTCGTGCAAACATTACACAAAGTGCTGGCGGGCCATTAACGGCCCATGCCTCATCAACACCGTCAATGTAGGCCTTTTGCATTTCTGGTCGGATTAAATGCAACGGGCCGAAACTGGAAGAAGCACCTGAATATTCAGTATCGGGCGCTCCAATAATCACTTCGCCGAAGGGAACGAGGGACCTAGCAAGAACATGAAGACCTGTAGAGTCAATCCCATCATCGTTGGTTACGAGAATTCGCATAGATCGACACTACCGTTCAGAAGCGTCAATTAGGCATACAAAGGGTAAACAGCAGCAAAATTGCCTACAGGGAGAAGATAGATATACCGGTATCACCGTCTGTGATTCCAGCAATATTCTTCTCTCCCACCTACTCTTGGAGCATGAGCAGAAAGAGCCTCAAGGGGCTAATTATTCCGGAGTCTGAAATGAAAGTCCGGTTCTCGCCATCTGGCGGCCCAGGTGGGCAGCACGCGAATAAGGCAAATACAAGAGTTGAATTGACTTGGAACGTTTACGAATCGACTGTTATCGGTGTAGGAGACAAGGAGAGAATAAATCGAAAGTATGGTCCGGTTCTTCGTATTGTCGTCGATGAGACAAGGTCTCAGTCA
>PAEG01000069.1 GCA_002703045.1 Acidimicrobiaceae bacterium | reverse complement strand
AGCCGAGAACTATCACTCCATGGGGAAGTAATAGTTAAAGGTTAAGCATTCCCCCATCAACCCTGACCACTTGCCCTGTGACATAGGAAGCAAGGTCAGATGCAAGGAAGCAGATCACATTTGCGATCTCTTCAGGTGTTCCCCATTTGCCAAGTGGGACACGCTTTACGAAGTTTTCTAGCACGTTTTCTTCGCCCAAGAGTTCAAATGTTGGCTCCCACATCTCGGTAAGAGTAAGACCAGGCGCAACAGAATTCACTCGCACTCCCTTGTTGCCCCATTCATTGCTCAGGTTCTTTGAGAGGGTGTTGAGACCTCCCTTTGAGGCAGCGTAGGCTCCCTGAGTTCCTCCGGCCCCAGCAGCTGCCGTTGATGTAACGTTCACAATATTTCCTTGAGTGGCAAAGAGATCTTTCGCAAACGCTGAACACAACATGAACGCTTGACGCAGATTCACAAGAAGCGTTTCATCAATCGCAGCTGCAGTTGCACGGTGTGCTGGTTCATTACGTTCAATAGCTGCATTGTTGACGAGAATATCGATCTTCTCAAACTTCTCCATTGTCCTGTCCCTAATCATATCTATAGAGAAGTCAGCACTTAGATCGCAGTCAACAACCAAAGAATCATTTGTAAGTTCATCAGCAATTCCTTTGAGCTTGTCCGTGCTGCGAGATACAAGAACAAGGTTTGCTCCACCCTCGTCAAGCTGACGAACAGTGGCTTCACCAATTCCTCTACTCGCTCCTGTTACAACTGCTACCTTGCCATCAAAATTCCATTTCATATATCCATATTGACATGAATCATGCAACTTGGTAGTTAAATAGTTACAAATAGCGACCAATCGGAGGCAGAATGACCAGTGTTGAAAATGAATATGCGCATAAAGCAGCGATACAGGAACTTCAAGTTCTTTATTCGATCGCTATTGATTCTGGCGATTATGACATTCTCGATAAAGTCTTCACTCCTGACGCTGTTGGTATTTATGGCCGCCCTTTCAGCGGTATCGAAGAGATTAAGCAGGCTATGTTTAATGGCTGCGACTACTTAACTTCAGTGCAGCACCTTAATGGTAATCATTGGGCATCAATTCAGGGCAATAACGCTACTGCTGGATGTTACTTGCATGTGATTCAGCACCTAATAGATACGCCAGGCGGAGATCTTCACGAAATGGGTGGAGTTTATGATGATCAACTTGTGCTTACAGATAGTGGATGGCGTATAACCGAGAGAAAAATCGCTATCAAATGGTCGAAAGGTAATACCCTGATACGTGACAGTAAGCCTCGCTAANNGCTNTTTCTCTNCCTATTNGCNNTTAAANATCAAATTGTGCTTGTTTAGTGGTGTTCTTCTATTTACATGCCAAACTAGAAACATGGAAAATAAATTCGATGCGAATAACTTTGAAACAATTACCATTAATTTTGATGGCAATGTTGCCTGGATAACTCTTAATCGTCCAGAAGTTCTCAATGCATTTAATCTTCAGATGCAAAAAGAGATACGTTCAACTTGGCGAGCATTTAGAGAAATGGACGATGTGCATGCCGTCGTTCTTTCAGGCACAGGAGAAAAATCATTTTCCGTTGGGATTGACCGTGGTGATGACATGTCTGCCCTTGAAGACAAAGAGAACCTGTATGGAACATCCAACAACTACATGTATGACGACCCAGGAGATGATCTAGGTCCAAAATCATGNGACNTGTGGAAACCTGTNATTTGTGCTGTNAACGGAATGTGCTGTGGAGGNGCGTTTTATTTTCTNGCCGAATGCGACATTATTATTGCAGCCGAGCATGCCACTTTTTTTGANCCCCATGTTACATACGGGATGCCAGCTGTCTACGAACCTANGAAGATGGCNCAACGTATGCCNCTNGGNGAAATACTAAGAATGACCCTCTTAGGGAATCATGAAAGACTTTCCGCTGATACAGCAAAGCAAATCGGCCTTGTTAGCGAGGTTGTTCCCATAAAAGCTCTCCATGAGCGTGCATCATGGATCTCAACTGCAATTGCTAGCCAACCGCCAGTTGCAGTTCAAGCAAGTCTTCGTGCGATTTGGGCTGCTAATGATCTAGGCAGGCTTGATGCGCTTTCTCTAGCTCCATCAATTTTGTCCACTGGAATGTCAAAAAAGGCAATGGCAGAAGGCCAATCCTTATTTGAATCAGGACACCGAATTGACCACCAAACCCGATAACCAGATGGCCAACTGTGGGATAAGGAAAGTTTCTAGCTACCCTTTAAGGGTGCTTAACCTACTCCTCGAACTACGACTTATACGCCCGGTGGCCTAATCAGTTTTGGCCATCGGGGCATACTGAAGTCGTAATCGAGTCGAGAGGGAACAATATGAGTACAAATGAGCACTTACACAGCATTCAGCAGCCAAGTTTAATGCCTTATGAAAAGTATAGATCATTCGAACCCATAGATATCGAAGACAGATCTTGGCCATCAAAAGTTATTTCTAAAGCCCCCCTATGGTGCTCTGTTGACCTTCGTGACGGAAATCAAGCTCTAATAGAGCCCATGGATCCTGAAAGAAAATGGCGGATGTTTGAAACTCTCGTATCAATCGGTTTTAAAGAAATAGAGGTAGGTTTCCCATCTGCTTCTGAAGCCGACTTTCAATTTGTGCGCGAAATAATAGATGCAAACGCTATTCCCGATGACGTAACCATCCAAGTTTTAGTGCAAAGCCGAGAAGAGTTAATTAACCGCACATTTGAATCTATCGCCGGAAGTAAACAAGCGATAATCCATTTCTATAATTCGACATCGACGTTGCAACGCGAGGTTGTATTTGGAATGGACAGAATAGGAATAACAAAAATAGCAACCGATGCTGCAGAAATTTGTCGAAACCTTGAATCCTCAGTTCCTACTACGAACATACGCTATGAATACTCTCCCGAATCTTTTACCGGAACAGAACTCTCATACGCCAAGGAGATTTGTGATGCCGTTACTGAAGTGATCGATCCCAGCCCTGATAATAAACTCATTATCAATTTGCCAGCTACAGTCGAAATGGCAACTGCAAATACATACGGCGACATGATCGAGTGGATGCACAGAAATCTAAATAGGCGTCAAGATATTATTCTTAGCCTCCATCCACATAATGACCGCGGTACAGGCGTTGCAGCGGCAGAATTTGGCATTATGGCTGGCGCAGATCGCGTTGAAGGCACCCTGTTCGGAAATGGCGAAAGAACTGGAAATGTCGACCTAGTCAACATTGCAATGAACATGTTCAGCCAGGGCGTTGATCCGATGCTCGATCTTAGCGATATTAACGATTTGCGCAGAGTCGCCGAATACTGTAATCAACTACCTGTTCATCCACGACACCCCTATGTTGGAGATTTGGTCTACACCTCATTTTCTGGCTCACATCAGGATGCAATCAAAAAAGGCTTCGAAGCTCTAGATAAATCTGGATCTGATATTTTTGAAGTTCCTTATATACCGATTGACCCTAAAGACGTTGGTCGAACATACGAAGATGTCGTCAGAGTAAATAGCCAATCAGGAAAAGGCGGGGTTTCGTATCTTCTTAAAATAGAAAATCAATTCGACTTACCTCGTCGGATGCAGATTGAATTTACCAGGAAAATCCAACGAATCACTGATACAACTGGAAAAGAGATCACATCTCAACAGATTTATAATGAGTTTGCAGGGGAATACTTAGACTTGGACTTCCCTCATATTTTGCATGGNTACGAGTCTGCGCAGAANGCAGCNGGCAAAGATANGACTCTACTNACTGCCCGTATTTCTAAAGANGGAGANCANTTTGTTGTGCAAGGAGAAGGTAGCGGGTCTCTCGACGCATTTGTTTCAGGATTACGCAGTGCTCTCGATCTCGATCTTAGAGTCTTGGATTATCACGAGCACTCTAAAGGTAGCGGAGTAGATGCTACAGCGGTTGCCTATATTGAGATGGCGATAGAAGGCACAGAGCTCTGGGGTTGCGGTATGCATACAGACATAACTACAGCATCTATGCGAGCTATTATTAGTGCTATCAATAGAGCTGCTAAAGATCAATAGCGGTTTCTAGGAGGAGTTTCATCCATTGGTTACTTCATCAGATACAAACGACGATTCAATAGATAGCCCGTTAAATGGAGTCAGAGTTCTAGCAGTTGAGCAAATGCAATCGCTACCTTTTGCTACTCAGCTTCTAGCTCGTTTGGGCGCTGAGGTAGTAAAAGTTGAACACCCTGTTCGAGGTGATTTGGGGCGAAGCTCTCTTCCCGCAGTTAACGACTTGTCTGGGAACCAGGTTGGAGCAACTTTTCTTCGAAATAATTTGTCTAAGAAAAGCATTGGTATCGATCTTAAACACGAGTCCGGACAAGATCTCTTCAAACAACTGGTTCCAAAATTTGATGTTGTAGCTGAAAATTTTAAAGCGGGAACGATGGAAACCTTTGGCCTTGACTACTCTTCGCTCTCATTGCTTGACGAGTCGCTTATTTATCTCTCCATCTCAGGTTTCGGCCAGGATTCAGATAGTCCTTATATGGATTGGCCAGCATTCGCCCCAATTGTGGAAGCGATGTCAGGCCTCTACACATTCAATCGACCCCCTGGTAAAGAACTCAAAGTCTCTCCTGCCGGAGCACTTGGTGATACAGGAACTGGACTTTTCGCTGTTATCGCTATTTTAGCTGCGCTTCGATCCAGAGAAACTACAGGAGTAGGTCAATACATCGACCTTGCAATGTTTGACTCGATGATCGCTTTCGCTGACATTGTCCCAAATTATTTTTCAATGGGCCGCGACCCCCGCACCCCAAGCTCTCTCATTAATCACAGTTTTGATATTTTGAAGGGCGAGATTGTTATACAAATCGGCAGAGAACATCAATTTAAGCGATTCGCTGAGCTACTCGGAAAAGAAGAATGGCTTAACGACCCTCGCTTTTCCAGTCGGGATGGTTGGGTAAGAAATATAGAGACACTTCGGAAGACTGTCCATCAATGGGCCGGAAACCATGCACCAATCGAAGTGTGCGGCCGCCTTGCAGATGCTGGGATTGCCGCAGCTCCAATATTCACAGCTGAAGATATTATTGATGACCCCCATATCAAATCTCGAAATATGCTTGTCGAAATACCCACTCAAACTGGCGACTCAGCACTAGCAGCTGGGAATCCACTAAAGATTTCTGGCGTTCAGGATGGGGCAGACACCCCCCCACCCTCACTTGGAGAGAACACTAATGACATCCTCACTTCCGAACTTCAAATGCATCTTGATGAGATAGAAGAACTTCGAAATAGCGGCATTATCCGGTAAATCAATTTCTATTAGTTTGATTTTTTCTAAATTCTTGGACATCGGGGTCATCTATTAGAATCTCCCCAACTCCTATATTGCTAGAAGGCCAATTAGCTGGATCCTGAACCAAAGGAGATTCTTTACCTTCGCCGAAGTATAGAAGGTGTTTTCGCTTTTCGAATTTCCATGCTCCGATGCCCGAAGTATCAACGGAACTAAGACGATAGGTGTCAACGTACTTGATTACTTGCTCGTAATAACCTTCGCTTGCATTCTGAGCAAAACATCTTGCCCAGACCTCTCCTTCCGCTCTGACATCATTAATAAATTTTATTCTGTGATTGGTGACAAGAATAATACCTAGTTCTAGTTCACCCATCGTTGTTTCCATCAGTCGCTTTATGGCGTCAGGGCCTTTCCCGTATGGTCCGAAATCTGCATCATCAACGAAGAGTGAAGACATGAACTCAGTGTCTTTATCAGCAACTGCTGATGAGTAGTCAAGCACTAGGTCGCGGATTGACTCTTTCGCTATAAGACGTGCAAGCAACTGATGCTCCTCGGATTGCATACATATAGTTTTACACTAGATTCGCTTAATCAATCTTCATTTGATATCAATACGTTACGTCATAGATGAAAGGCCAACGAAACCCATGGTTATCTCAGATTCCGAACGGCAAGAACCATGGAAGTTACGTCGCGAGATTAAGTCGTTTTCACTTTCTGATGAAGAAGTAGACGAGATTGTTGCCACAGCAAGCCACGCCGTTGTTTCCTGGGTTACGAAATCTAATGAGCCTGTTACTGCAGTAATGTTGTATACAGTTCTTGATCAAAAAATCACCGTGACTTCGACTACGAATAGAGCAAAATACCATGCGTGGATGAGAAACCCTGCAGCGTCTTTCTGCATATGGGATCCTTCTGACATAGGGCGTCAGGTTACCTTACGAGGACGTATTGAAATCTTCAAAAGTGATGCAGTGCTTCAGCAATATACGGAAGCGTTTCTTACGCGAGCTTTTGGCGGAATTCCGCCTTCTGAGGAGAGGATAAAGAAAGAACTAGAAACATTTCAAGCGCCTGATAGGCATATGATGCAATTGAAGGTTGAATCAATCGTCAGTCACGACCTTCCGGCCTTATTGGAGGCCGAGAAGGCGATGCGGTAGTATGTCTACGATGGTTCCTTCCGAAGAATATATGCTTGGCTTGGTTGGGCACCGGTTTCCTGGTGGCAAGAGAACCATTGACCGCTGGGAGAACTACCTTCTCACTGACTGCACTACCTCTCCACAGTTAGATGATGGCCTAGTCCACCCAATTGCGCTTTTCCACATACCGATACAAGGAGTCCAAACTTCAATTGCTGAGTTGTTTGAAATAGGCCGAGTTGAGGGAGCAGGCTCTGTGGGCTTGGATGGCTACGATTGGGAGTATTTTCAACCTGTTCGTGAAGGCGTTGAATACAGTTGCGAAGGCCAAATTCTGGAGGTAGAGAGACTTTATACAGATGACGGGAGCATGTACGACCGGTTCGTTTTCGCAATCGAGCTATCCGATCAAGAAGGTCAGCTAGTGGCTAGAGCAACAAGCTTTTGGAGACTTCGAAGGGGGAAAATTGAACATTAAAGAAGACGATGAAATACCTTCTTTGAATATCCCATCCGTTGATCCTCAAAAAATGAAGACCATGGCGGCGCTTCTTAGAGATCCGTACCCTATTCACTGGGATGCGGAAGGTAACGAGAAGATGGGCATAAAAGGGAAAGTAGTAAATCAAGGGCCTCTCAATCTGTCGTATCTAGTAAATATGTTGATGAATTGGCAAGGACAAGATTGCATCAGAAGACTTACCGTAAGGTTTACAGGGTGGGTTCTAGGCGAAGACACTCTAACTGCCCATGGAAAAGTAATTTCGATCGATAATACCAATAACGAACTACTCGCTGAATGCGAAATTTGGTTAGAACGGGACGGTGAACGCCTGCTCGAAGGGAAAGCTACAGTTGCTTTGACTGATAACTAATCTTCAATTCCCTTAAGCACCCATTTCTTCTAGAACACGTTCATAGGTGGAGTGATAATGATGAAGGGCTGGTTCATTTCGTCCGAAGATTACAGATTTCATTGCTTTACTATTTGCTGTAATTTGCTGACTTTCACCTACCGCATAGTCCTCGTCCCGGATTATTTGTGCGAAGCCTTGTGAGATCATTGTGAAAACTTCTCTCATTTCGATATCAGCAGAAAAGTGAGAACGTAAGTAAAAACTGATCAGTGATCGATGTTGACCTGGGTCTTCAGGGTTGGGATACGCTCGAACTAGGTATAAGCCCTCTTTGGATGGCATTAATTGAATATTGGGGAATAGCCAATACACAGGTAAGGCAGCAGTTGTAATATCCCAATCGCTTTCTGGGAGCTTTCGCATTTCATCAATCTCTCTCCGGCAAAGCAGCATACGATGGTTATTCCCAAAGGTGTCGTAGCATTGCACATTTCCATGAAATGCGTTATGTAGCGTCATTTCATGCAAGCTACTGAAATGGTAGGTTTCACCAAAAGTATCCATAGCAAGTTTCCAGTTGCACGCTACGTCGTACGAATCGTTACCGAGATGCTCTAGTTCATGAAGGTTCCAACTTTCAAGTTCATCTATTAGGTTGTCGGTAAGCATTTCACCTATATCAATTGACCCATTGGGATCCGGATGAACCCAAAGAAGTCCATGGCTTTCTTCTGATGGAAGTTCGATCAGCCCTTTTCGTTCAGTTTCAAGCTCACCGAAGTGATCTGCTTTGGGTAAGCCAACAAGGGTACCGTTCGAATCATATGTCCATCGGTGAAACTGGCAGGTGAATCGTTTGGAGGTACCACGCTCCTGTTCTTCGACAACCACCCCTCGGTGACGGCAAGAGTTCACGAAAGCCCGAAATTCTCCTTTGTTATCCCGAACCGCCAATATTGGAGTCCCTAACTCTTTGACAGTAAAAAAGGAGTATGGTTCGGGTAGGTCACCACTTAGCCCAACAAGTTGAGGAGAGCTACAAAAGAACGTATCCCATTCTCTTTGCGCCAATCCCTTATCAGTGTAGCTACTAGTTGGATTTTCATAAAAGCAACCAGCGTCAACATTGGTGTTCGTGTCAATTCGATTGAGTAGTTTTGAGATTTGTTTTATTTGTTCAGTTTTTTTCATGACTTAAGGCCTTAATATCAAAACGCCGATCGGTCTATAACCGCTCTACTAAAGTCCCTGTTCCTAGACCACCGCCACAACACATGCTTATAAGTCCTAATCGACCGCCAGAGCGTTGAAGTTCGTGAACAGTT
The DNA here is from genome assembly GCA_002703045.1 of Acidimicrobiaceae bacterium. Lineage (GTDB taxonomy): Bacteria > Actinomycetota > Acidimicrobiia > Acidimicrobiales > UBA8592 > UBA8592. The sequence goes on along the minus strand of PAEG01000069.1, from coordinate 895 downwards.
TTTGTAATTAGTAGAGGGCCAGTAGATCCCAGAGCATGACCTATAGCAATCGCTCCCCCGTTCGGATTCACCCTGTCATCCACTTCTATTTCTAATTCTTTTGCCCAAGCAAGCACTACAGATGCGAAAGCTTCATTAACTTCAAAGATGTCTATATCATCTTTGGTGTATCCACTATCTTGAAGCAATTTTTGGGTAGCCGCGATAGGTCCTGTAAGCATCAACTCTGGATCACTTCCCACCAAGCAGGAACTGACTACTCGGGCCATTGGTGATAGACCCAATTCATCCGCTTTTGATGCACTCATCACTAAAAGTGCTGAAGCGGCATCAGCTAGTTGCGATGCGGTACCCGCCGTATGGTACTTCGCCGCTTCATCAAAATAACTAGCCCCAGCGATCGTTGAAAGTTTCGAGAGGCCTTCGAAAGTGGTCTCTCGGAGTCCTTCATCACGGTCGTGGATTTCAGAGCCATCCTCTGAGATGCTAAACGGGACTATTTGACCATCGAACCTTCCTTCTTGCCAAGCTTGGGCTGCTAGCTGCTGGGATCTAGCCCCATAATGATCTAGCTCTTCACGAGTTAGACCCCACTTTTCAGCTATACGTTCTGCACCTTCAAGCTGGTTCGTTGGGTCATAAAGTTCTTTGTATTCGTCGGTATAACGTTCTCCGAGATATGCCTCCCCATTTGCATCTACGGGGATTTGGGATGCCATTGGTACGTGCGACATAGACTCAACGCCGCAAACGATGACTATTTCAGCCATTCCCGATGAAATTAGCGAATGGGCCCAGGTATTTGCATGCTGACCGGAGCCACACTGCGTAGTAGTAGTTGAAGCTCCAACATGGACTGGGAGGCCAGCAGCAAGCCAAGAAGTACGAGTTACGT
>PAEG01000068.1 GCA_002703045.1 Acidimicrobiaceae bacterium | reverse complement strand
CTTTTTGAAGAACTTGAGGTATGGGCAGACCTTTTCGGATTCTTTCGCTCTAGATTAAACCTTGTGAGCCCTTTATTTATTAGGAAGTTCCCTTGAGACGCCTATTTCTGTTTTTCTCTGCGACAATTTTATTTCTTGGAGTCGCTTCATTGAACCCTGCCCACGCGCATGATCCTCTCTTTTTAACTGCTGAACAATCAACTCCAGAAAGAGGTCCGTATCTACCAGATGGCACAATCTCCTTTGCCTTATACGGTGAGTTTACTGAAGCTGGAGGAACGCGCGGTTTCCAAGCAATGTTTCAAGAAGGAGATTATTTTCAACTTGAGTTACTCATACCGGCCCGCGCCCCTGAAGAAAATCTTGGAGAAGATCAACTTCCCTATCTACTAGTGGTAAAGCCTGACAGCACTAGGGAAGCTCTCTATCCAAGTATTCGCACCCGGTTTGATGAACCTTTTACAAATACCAGTTATTACACATTTATTAAAGAACAGGGCACTGCTACAGAGGGAGTGTATGACATCACAGTTATCTCCCGACAAGCGGCACGGTTTACTGTCGCAATAGGATTTCAAGAACAATTCGGTACGACAGTTGAAAGAGCTGGTGATCGATCATCAGCTTTTGGCGAAACTCGCGACCGACTTGAAGAATGGTACAACGAACCCATGACAACTGGCATAGAAGAATCTTCACCAGATGAAGTAATAGATGAACAACAATCTAACCAGCAGGAAGATACAGCAGTTCAAAGTACACCGGCACAATCAACCAGTCCGGCGACACAGCAGGATAGTGACCATACAGAAGAGCAGGTGCCAAATGAAAAATCTTCGCAATCCAAGCAGCCGAATCGTGCTATTTGGATCATAGTACTTATCGCAGTCATCATGATTCCTGTAGGACTTGTGATAAGAAGAATTCGTAAGGTAAACCCATAACATCAGGTAACGAATTGTCAAATAAGGTGTCTTTGATTACCTATTGCAGCGGCACAGAGGGGAATAGGTCACAGTCAAGAAGATCCCCATCAGCAAGACCCGAATCGGACGTTGGGATGGCGACCTCGCCGGCTTTACGGCGGTATCGGGCATCGTCTCCACACCACCTTGTTGCCAGTGCTCGCCGCCGATGTACCTGACTAGTATTGCCTGGGGCTCCATGCACGCTCATTCCTTGAAAGACGAGGCAGTCACCCGGAGTCATATCCCAACTCAAAATCTTATATTCCTCAATCTTTGATTCTATATTGGGAAGCTCTGGGAGACCTGTGCCCTCATAGGGGGAGTCATCACCGAAATGATGAGGATTATGTGCCGGCCATCGGTGACTTCCTTTCACAAACTGCAGAGAAGATTCTTTTTGAACGGGATCTAAAGGTATCCAAACGGAACAAACTTGCTGTCCTGATACAGCCCAATATGGCTGGTCTTGATGCCAAGGAGTTTGCTCAAGAGTTCCCGATTCTTTAACGAACATCTGGTCGTAGAAGAAATTGATNCGTGACGCNCCCATTACTTCAGCTGCGATCTTNGCGGCTGGAGATTCAAAGACAAATTNTCGGAATNCGGGAATTCTTTGCCACATATTCAAATCGGNAAAAAAACGGCCCGGNCCGTCCGCAGGAGCATATTCCTCCGCAAGGCTTCCNGGATTAGAGAGAGCTTCTTCAAAAGCATCACGCAGAAAGTCAATCCATCCACTATCTANAGCANCAGATAAGAGTGCGACTCCGTCATTTTCATAGATGTAGCGTTCGNTTTGGGTCAATNGTCTTCGAGGTTNAGTANCTAGAGGATTCTTCATTNATCTCCTAGTGGNAGTCTTGACATCATCTTTAATGTTTTTTAAAAAAAACGTATGNTTANCCGAAATTTGCNAGATCTATATCGCATTCAACCGCTGCAGCAAAAAATTCTGCAATGNCTTCGGTTGCACCTTCCGGCATTTCATCCTCCGGTAGTGAGGAAGCNTCTATAGCAAAGATGAAACTTTCATATGAAACTTTNTCAGCGAAGCATTCAGCNCTTTCTTGATCAAGCCCCGCTCCNTCAACGAGTGAGTCAACAAGAAAACTTGGACAATNCTCGAAGAGGCTAAAGAAAAATTCCTCTGGAGGTTCCTCATCTATAATNCCTGCGTCNTAAATTGCNTCTAGNANATCGTCGTTCACGATTTCTTTCGCTAAACATTCAACACTTTCCTCTGAAAGACCTTCCAAGTCGGCATCTTCTCCAAGAACCGCCTGACAATCCTTTCTCTACNCATCCAATCGTTTCTTTAAATAGATTCTTGAAATCATTTCTTGATAANNNAGCCTCTGCCGGATCCCAATCGTCGAACGTAGCACTATCTGTGAGGTTATTTTCCTGAATGTATGCTGCTCCCAATATGGACACATGTGTTTCAGCAANGCATTTTGCNTCATCAGCAGTTCCTGGGAATTCTTCATCAGCTATNACAACGTCAGCTAAAGCGTCAATGACTTTTTGATCTTCAGAAGAAGNACTATCTCCTCCTCCACAAGCTGAAGCAAATATTAAGATGNAAGATNCAAANAATAAGAACTTTTTCATTAGACCCCNAATNATTGTCTGGTCAGNAGNGTAACANATCGAAGNTTAGATNCTTATAAGGATCAGTGCTTNATTTCCGNTCCCANNNGTCNANCTCAGCTTTTGCCCTAATAATGAGATCATCAAGTTCGGNACGAAGCCNNTATGTTTTCCCAGCATCACTGGGATTCTTTTCAAATGNNACGATGGATAGTTTTCTCAACTCAAGTAAACGCTCATATATCCGTTTAGCGATCGTGAAGTCGCTTTGNGTTTGGAAGGTAAACGCAAAGCGGTCAATGTTCGTTTGGACCTCCGCATTCCAATCTGGCGGTATCTTTATTTCCCTATCCATACGCTGTATCTAATAAGTCTTTTAGGACCTGCAAACTTGATGCAGCATCATCAGCAGGACCTGTNCCTGCTTCAGGGAACTCTGTTATAGCTTGATCTTGCTCTAACACCCACCATACTTCTTGCGGGAGAAGGGGAATAATTCCGGCAAGATCCAAATCTCCTTCNCCAAGAGGAACGAACACACGATGGGCGATAGCGGCATCAAATTCAATCTNATGTTGTACCATTTTTCGACCGAGATCCAGATTCAAGTCCTTGANGTGNACAAGTGTGACCCGATCTCCGGCCATTTCTAAGAAATCGCCCGGATCNAGATCACCGCTCGCAATATGCGCCGTATCAAAACACCACCCACACGAACTAGTTTCCATAACCAACTGCATGTCTTCTTTTGTTTCAACTAATGAACCTACATGTGGATGAAGAGCCTGCNTTAANCCCATTGAACGACACAAATCCTCCACAGCATCTAAACCGTCACAAAGTTCTTTCCACCCATCCTCTTCGAGACGTTCACCTGATCGAAGGCCGCCAGGTTTAGGAACAGTGATAAGGACTTCGCCGCCCATAGCAAGAAGCCGCTGTCCGGCTTTACGGACAGATTCCAGAGCGTCCCGACGGCTTTCTTTCTTATGGATAACAAATGAAACAGGACCAGATACAGCTCGTAAACGATACTTATTTAGTATTTTCTTTCCTTCAACNCCATCCGCAGGTAGAAATCCAGGAACACCAACTTCCGTTGCGTTAAATCCGATTTCTGACATTTCTGAAAGGATACGCTGTTGTGGTAAATCAATACCCCACCTGTTGTTTCCTACAAAACCCCACGTAATAGGTGTTGCGGCTAGACGAGGTCCCATGGGCGTATATTACACGACTGAAAGATTATGTCNCTTCCCTAAAAGGCGAACACGAAGTTCACAGTGACCATAGGTGAGTTTTCGGCCTAAGATAATGGAAACGATAAACGGGTGGGGAAATGGCGACAACCGAAAGCGATATTACCGAAGCTGAAAATCTTCGGGAACGGTACCGTATCGAAAGAGAAAAACGCCTACGCCCTGATGGGCACACACAGTACCTTGAACCAACAGGCCGTTTCGCACACCTACTAGAAGATCCCTACTCCAATCATGATCCGCGAGAAACATATACAGGTGAAGTTACTGTAGCGATCATCGGAGGGGGTTTCGCCGGTCTATCTGCTGGAGCGCGACTAAAAGAGGCAGGCATTAATGACGTCATGCTGATAGAAAGCGGAGGAGACGTTGGTGGGGTTTGGTACTGGAACCGGTACCCAGGGGCAATGTGTGACACAGCCGCCATGGTATACCTCCCTCTTCTTGAAGAAACAAACTACTTCCCATCAAAAAAATACGTCCAAGGCTATGAAATCCACGCCCACGCACAGCGGATNGCNACCACTTTTGGTTTATATGACAATGCCCTTTTCTCAACGAAGGTAGAAGACCTTAGCTGGAACGAAGACCTCAGCCGATGGATAATCAGAACCAATCAGGGTGATGAAATAAAAGCACAGTTCGTTGCCATGGGAACCGGACCCATGCACCACCCAAAACTTCCTGGCATTGACGGAATTGAAGATTTCAAAGGGCANATGTTCCACACCGCTCGATGGGACTATGACTACACCGGAGGAGACCGAACAGGCAAACCGCTTGAAGGACTCACCGACAAAAGAGTAGGGATCATCGGAACCGGCGCTACCGCAGTGCAGTGCATACCCCATCTCGCTGCTAGTGCAGGCGACTTTTACGTTTTCCAAAGAACACCCTCGTCGATAGATATACGAAACAACAGAGCTTTGACAGATGAAGATTTCGCTNACCTTGATACAGATTGGCAAAGGGAATGGCTNATCAATTTCGCCACNCTACAAGCGGGCGGTTTCGCAGATNCTGACCTCGTAAAAGATGGNTGGACTGACATAGCGATCCGAATTAGAGACCGCATNGTAGAAAGGATCCAAGCTAATCCTGGAGCTGGAATAGAAGATGTATGGATGGAAGCATTTGCAGAGTCTGACGATGAAAAAATGAATGAAATACGTGCCCGAGTTGACTCCGTGATTAATGATCAAACGACAGCTGAGGCTCTTAAACCCTGGTACAGGCAGCTTTGTAAAAGACCTTGCTTCCATGATGAATACCTTCAGTCGTTTAACAATCCCAATACTCACCTAGTCGACACAAATGGACAAGGTATCACCCAGATCGATGAAACTGGTGTTTGGGCAAACGGTGAACATTACGAATTAGATTGCATTATCCTCGCATCCGGATTTGAAGTNCATATCGTCCACAACGCCCATTNCGANACACGAGGGAAAAACGGGAAAACTCTTGAGGAACATTGGGACGATGGTATGAGAAGCCTCCATGGAATTAACGTCCATGGATTCCCGAACCTCTTTATCCTTGGACTCGCTCAAGGCGGAAGCCTCGTAGCAAACGTCACCCACAATTTTACCGAATCCGCATCGGCAATCGCAGCAATGATCGGCAAATGTATCGAAAGCGGTTCAGAAACCCTTGAACCCACAGCCCAAGCAGAAAAAGCATGGATTGACCGACTCGAAGTTCAGGATCGCGGCTTTCTTGCAAACTGTACGCCAGGCTATTACAACAACGAGGGATCTGCCGCTTCGGATCGTGACCTATTCAGCACAGCACGATATCCCGACGGACCGGTTGCATTCTTTGAACACTTACGCAAGTGGGGGAGCAATGGAACGTTTGAAGGGCTTGAATTTTTACCCCCCTCCTAGTACTTAGAAGCAAGGAATATAAAAAACGAAGAGGCGTTCCTTCTACTTGTCAGAAGCTTTCACCAAAACAATTGAATAGAAACGAGGGCTCTTGTCCGATATAGAGCAGCCGCCAAAGAATGCTGATACAACCGTGTATCGAAATGGATTAATTGCATGCGCGTGCGGCTACATGCTGACAGCGATATCGCCTGTCATCGTAGCGGATTCAAATGTGCATGGACTTGCAATGGGTTTCTGGAGATGCTGGATTGCGTTTGCACTATTAGCTGTGATTGTCCTAATGCGAAAAGACCTCTCGTTTGAACGTTTCTTATCTACAGCTCCCGCAGGTATATGCTTTGGAAGCAGTATGGGTCTCTTTTTCTGGGCAGCCAAAATTACTAGTATTCTCAATGCGACACTCATAACAATTCTTCTTCCTATCCCACTTACGATTGCCTCTTATTTTATTTTCCGCGAACGAATCACCCTTCGGTACATCAGCATTTCCATAATCGCTATCTGCGGAGCAATGCTGATAGTAGCTTCAGGAAGTAACAGCGGGACAGGAGATCTTAAAGGAGATCTTCTCGCAGTGGTGGCTGTCCTTATTTCAGCAGGGTATTTTATTTTCGCAAAGAAAACACTTCTTACCGTCCCACTCCTTGAATTTCAGGCAGGAGTATTTGCATGGGGGGGGCTTATTCTCATCCCCATGGTCATTGCAACACAGGCGAGCATTATCGCTCAATCTAACGCTGACTTGGGAAGAATTTTTATGGTTGCGCTTATCCCAATGGGTGGCCATCTGCTCTTAAATTATTCGCACGGAAAAGCTCCGTTGAATCTCATCGCTGTTTTCCAACTCATCGTCCCTGTAGTTTCTACCCTTCTTGCTTATTGGATATTGTCCCAAACGGTTTCAGCTTTTCAAGGAGTTGGTATGGCAATAGTTATTATTACGCTGGGTATTAATTCCTACTTCAAACCCGATGACGAAGAATTAGAAAAGTCAACTACCTGAAACTAGTCCAACGGTCGATCAGGGTGATCTGGCGGAAGAAGCTGAAAAGCCTCGGCGTGGGATCGGGTGTCGGGAATAGTGACTACATAGGTAACGGGGCCATCCGATTCTCCTTCAATATGAAGGGCACCGAGAGGAATAATAAGTTTATCTCCGGGCTCTATTGTGAGCTTCTCTCCAGTTTCTCCGCATCCGATCCACGTATTACCTTCCATGCAATACCCATGCACCTCGATATTATGCCAATGATACCCAGGTGGAGGCGTAGGGTCGGAAACATACGTAGAAGGCCAGAACCCTGTTTTAATCACATCTTGTAGAACATCTTCAAGATTATTATGAAAGTTTTTCTCTATACGGATCTGTGGTGCCATAGTTTGAGTATGCCAGTTAACTAGGAGGCCCGTCTATTGCGGACGCGAACTCATACCGCCAGACCGGGTAATCTGAACTTGACGCAATCCATATTCCGCCATTGTCATCAGAAACAAGTATTCTCCCAATCGCATCGGCCATTTCTTCCGGTGGGCTCATTGGCCTTCCAGCTAGTCTTCGGTCATCAGGCTGTATAGGGGTATCGACGCTCCCAGGGCATAGGGCATTAATTTGCACTCCACGTTCAGCCAGTGCAGGGGCAACACTTCTGACAAAACTGATTACTGCTGATTTTGACACGGCGTAAATTGGATCGGGAGGCTGTGTCCTGATACCAGCTACTGATGCCGTCACCAAAATACTTCCTGATCCTTGTTTCTCCATAAAAGGTAAAGCCGCCATCGCCCCATAGACAACACCATCGATATTTACGGCAAGAACATTTTTGTAGTTAGGAAGAATCCATGGAATCGGATCATCTTCGACGCTAGAACCCCTCGGTCGGCTCCCAATACCAGCATTCAAACAAAGGAAATCAAGTGAGCCATACTGTCTAGCGGTATCTGCAACCAACTTTTCCCACCCTGGAAGGTCAGCCACATCGAACTTGATGAAATCGCAACCCACAGAATCAGCGATACTTTCCCCACCTTTCTCATCGGTGTCAACAACAACAACCCTTGAACCTAATTTGCTCAGGTGATCCGCTACAGCCGCTCCTATACCGGAANCTCCTCCAGTAACAATCGATACTTTNCCAGCGAAACTTGTTTCAGTAAGTTCAGGTAAACCGGACATCNGCNCATCGTATGCCATATTTCTNTTTNTATGTAATAGTNAAGAGATGGACCTNCAATTAACCGGAAAGAAAGCTCTNATTTCAGCAGGNCATAAAGGGCTCGGNTCCTTTATCGCCAAACGCCTACTCGAAGAGGGNGCGATGGTAGCAATATGNTGCAGAAAAGAAGAAGATTTAGCTGCNGCACTCGAGGAATACAANACTCTAGGGCACGCAATTGGAAGTATTTGCGACTTNTCAGACCCTTCTGCCGTNAAANANTGGACAAAAGACTCNGGGTCTCAACTTGACGGGATNGATATTTGTATCGGTAACGCAAGTGCTAGCGGNCAGAATTTAAAGTANGGGGAAGGANTAGAACCATGGATGAAAAGTATAAACATTGACATATTAGGGAACGCACTATTCTACGAAACCGCTAAACCCTTTCTTCTCGAATCAACAGCAGCTTCAATTGTTCAGATCGCTACGATTACGGCGATAGAACATCATGATGTTCCGATCACTCCTAGCTACGGAGCGACGAAAGCCGCTGCGATTCGCATGATCTCTCATCTCGCGCAGACATGGGGAGTCGATGGGATTAGAGCAAACTCTATTTCTCCCGGCCCGATTTTTGTTGAAGGTCATCGATGGGACGATATCCGATCCCGAATGCCCGACATCTACGAAAGAGATGTAGCCATGCACCCTCAAAAGCGGATGGGGACAGGAGATGAGGTAGCAGATGTCGTCGCTTTTCTTGCTTCTTCTCGATCAAGCTGGATCAACGGCGCAAACATCGTTGTAGATGGCGGATACACCAAAGGCGTGAACTTCTGATTTNACAAAGANGCCAAANCTAAGTCTTAAGAAGATTGGTTGACAGACTCAATCATATGCATCATCTGCTCGCGAACCTTCTCTAAAGCTTGCCGCGGCCTAATCATTACCTTAAATTCCACAATCAGGCCATCATCGTCACACGTAATGATATCTACACCGTTCACCTGTAATCCATCGATNNAAGTTTCAAATTCAAGGACAGCATGGTTGCCATCAAGAATTCGTTTCGTATACCGGAAAGACGAAGACGCCCCTGTTTTCATCTCAGGATTACTATTCGCTTGAGTATCGTCGCCAGGGAACACAAGCGAAGCAGCAGAAAGATACATTTTGGTCAAGTCACGGCCATGCTGAGGACGGAAAAGAACCGGAGACCAGAAAACACAATCCTCATGGAGGATTTCGTCAATTTCTAATTCACCTTTTAGAACTTGATGCCATTTCNCGTACACCTCTTCGATCAATTCAGATTTTGTGTCAGATAATTCCGTCATAATACTGGTCTCTTTCTCCCCATTAACCCTATAACAATATTTTCTTTCAAAGTGAAGTGACCTACTATTAAGAAAACCTAAAGGGTAGAAAACCCTCAAAGACACTTTCGGAAACACATATGGAAATTGGAATAAAAGTAGCACCGCATCACGTTGANTGGGAAACACTACTTGCAGTGGCGCAACTAGCTGATCAAGCGGAGATCTTTCACCAATTTTGGAACTTTGATCACTTTTACCCAATTAAAGGCGATACGGATGGACCTTGTCTTGAAGCATGGGTAACGCTAACTGGTATCGCCCAAGCAACAAATCGTATACGAATCGGATGCATGGTGAATGGAGTGCACTACAGGCATCCTGCCGTCCTAGCAAATATGGCATCAGCATTAGATATCGTCAGCCAAGGCCGTTTTGAATTAGGGCTAGGAGCAGGTTGGAACGAATTAGAATCTGGCGCATATGGCATTGAACTTGGCACACTAAAAGAACGCTTTGATCGCTTCGATGAAGCACTAACTGTTATCTCTTCTCTTCTCGCTGAAGAACACACGTCTTTTTCAGGAAAGTACTACACACTACAAGATGCAAGAAATGAACCCAAAGGCCCCCAACAACCCCTCCCCATCTGTATCGGTGGAACTGGAGAAAAAAGAACTTTACGAAGTGTCGCCCACCATGCATCACATTGGAACCTCCCAATGTTTGAAGACCAACTATTCAAACAAAAATATGAAGTTCTAAAGACCCACTGCAAGAACATTGGAACCAACATCGATGACATCAAAGTTTCTACACACGTTTTCGTAGAGGAAAAAACCAAACCTTCATCAGTTATTACTGAGATACTTCACCAGAACCAGCTAGGCATTCACCAGTCAATCCTCTATTTCCAGCCCCCCATACATATGAGCCAAGTTGAACACCTAACGAACGCATTAATGGATGAATTTCACTAGCAATACCGGTCAGCCCATAACTATCGAAGTCATCTAGCGAAGAGTTCCAACACATATTAGGATCAGATTGTTGGCGGGTAAGACCGGCGAACAATAGTTGCTTAAGACTGGGGAATCTTATGGACAACAAAGTAAACCGTTTGAAAATATTTCAACGAACCCTTCACTCTCCTGTCTTACCGTTAGGAAGTGGTTGATATTCCTACCTTAAAGATGCTTCAGCCTTTAAATGCTGGCCGCCTTAAATTNAAGAATCGGGTGGTTTTCCCAGCTCACCAAACACTGCTATCAGAAGANGGTGTCGTAGGTCCAAGAATGCGGGCTTATTACGCTGAACGGGCAANAGGCGGCGTNGCAGCCGTTGTCGTNGAAGGCGGAGCGGTTCATGACACGACGGTGAAGTTTCCAAACTATTTGTGGGGGCATAAGGAAGAGATCATCCCCTCGTATACGGCTCTTCACAAAGAACTATCTCAATACGGGTGTAAAACTATTATCCAACTTGTTCACAGCGGTGGCCGGATGTCTTCACATGATTCGAGACTGCCGCTATGGGCGCCATCAGACGTTCGGTCAGCTATCTCACCTGAAATCCCCCATGCCATGACTGCTGAAGAAATCAGTCAAGTATTAGATGGTTATGAAAAATCATTCAAAAATGCTGTTGAGGGAGGTGTGGATGGCATAGAGATCCATGCAGCGCATGAATACCTTCTTGGCCAATTCCTCTCACCGCTAAACAACCTTCGTACTGACGAATATGGCGGGTCAATGGACAACCGAATGAGGCTTCTCAACGAAGTCGTCATGTTGGCAAGAAAAACAGTTGGTGATGAGATGGTTGTCGGAATTCGAATAAATGGGAGCGACCTCGTTGATGCCAGCTTAAGTAATGACGATTACGTAGGGGTTGCTCGAAATATTGAGGCTCTAGCATCGGTTGACTACCTTTCTATCAGTGCGGGAACATCTCGAGATAACCATATGATCGTCCCTCCGATGGACACTCCAGAAGGGTTATATGTTGATTACGCAGCAAATATTCGTGCAGCCGTTACTCTCCCAGTGATGGCAGTCGGCAGGCTAAAAAACCCCAAACTAGCGGAAGAAGTCATAGCTACTGGCAAAGCAGATGTCGTAGCGCAAGCAAGAGCTCTTATAGCGGATCCATTTTGGGTCCAAAAGCTTGAAGAAAAATCGCCCAATCAAATACGTCCCTGTATAGGTTGCAATCAAGGATGTTTCGGATACCTCTATACAAATAGACCAATAACATGCGCAGTGAATCCAGCTGTAGGCCATGAAAAAACCATAGGGCAAGGTACAGATACGCAAGCCTCCGGCCGTGTTCTTGTCGTTGGAGGCGGCCCTGCAGGGATGGAAGCAGCTATCGCCGCCCGAGAACGCGGACTAGAAGTAACGTTGGCTGAAGCTTCAGCCACACTTGGGGGTCAGATACCTCTTGCCTCTAGTATCGAACCCCGTGCAGAACTAGGAACAATTATTGATTACCAAATCAACGAACTTCAAAGACTCGGAATAGATGTCAAATTAGAGACACTCATAGACGTAACTATGATCAATGATTTAAAGCCTGATGCGGTCATCATTGCAACCGGATCACAACCCAGGACCTCGCCCATTTCCAGTGATAACTCCATTCCTGTCATTGCCCCTATAGAAGTTATGGCTTCACCTGAAACGTATATGGATAAGAATGTTATTGTCGTTGACCATGTAGCTCATTTCCCCGCTTATGCTCCAGCTGAAGCTTTGAAAGATGCAGGGGCCGAGGTAATGATTGTGACTCCAAAGCTATTTGTTGGGAGCCTCCTTGATCAGGCAACAATGGTGAGAACTTTACGAAGGTTGGCAAGTAAAGGAGTACAAATGGTTCCGAATACAACTGCGGTTAAGGTCTCTGACGGGCTCCTCCATATTCAAGACACGCTTTCCGGGCAGATGAGGACAGAAAAACCTGATGTGATAATCGCTGCCGTGGGTAATCAAGTAGTTGATACGCTTGCGAAAGAACTAACCGAAGATTTCCATCATCTAAACGTTCACGTTATTGGCGATGCATCAGCTCCTAGAACCATTTTGGAAGCTATCAGAGAAGGCCGAATAACTGCAAGATCAATTTAAAAGGAGTTCCTTGACCTTGCCTTTGAAAACGTTTTGGAGCCAGCCCCTAGGGGCTGGCTCCTGACTTACTCAACTCTTTAAGTAGTTGTTGAGTTCTTTAGCGTTGCTTGCGAAGGTTGAGAACAGCTCCGGTGATTGCGGCTACTCCGACAAGTCCTAGGACGATGATCAGGCCGAGTATCGCACCTGACATTCCTGACTTACCGTTTTCTCCTAGGTCTTCACCAATTGCTAGCTCCTCGTCAGAACCTTCTTCTGAAGAGGTTTCTACTACTTCGTCGGTTACTTGAGCTTCCTCGTCAGCTTGTGTTTGAGCGAGAATTGCATCAGCTTTAGCTTTTTCAGCTTGAGCTTGAGCCAATGCTAGGTCTTTCTCAGCTTGAGCTTGAGCGAGAGCTGCTTCAGCTGCTTCTCTTTCAGCATTTGCCTGATCGATAGCGGCTTGCGCTGCTTCTTCAGCGGCTTGTGCTGCTGGAGCTGCTGCTTCAGCTGCTGCTACTGCTGCTGCTTCTTCAGCTGCTTCTTCAGCTGCTGCTGCTTCTTCAGCTGCGGCTTGTG
>PAEG01000067.1 GCA_002703045.1 Acidimicrobiaceae bacterium | reverse complement strand
CATGCGGCTATGCATGTTTCTCAACTTTGGCAAACCATAGCTCCTGAATTAGATCTTGTTGGTGTGGCAGCAAGTGCGCCTCCAAGTCAATTCCCACTTCTTGCAGACTATTTGAAGGGTGGTGAATATCAGGGATATTTAGTCATGGTTATGGCTGCTCTTGCTGAGGCCTACGACGAGCTTTCTTTAGAGACGATTATCGCCCCTGAGTACATGCCTCTATTGGATGAACTAGAGCTTGGTTGCTCTGGACATGTTAGGGAAACCTTCAANGCAGTATCTTTTGAAGACTTGACTTCTGTTGATGATGTTTTCGACGANCCNGACTGGTTTGCCCGTTTGCTNGAAAATGATGTCAACTTGCTGNCGAACGAAACTCCTGTTCTTNTTCTTCATGNTGNTCAAGATGAACAAATCCCCGTTGTGAGCACNAGTTTACTTTTAGATCAAATCTGTGCNCTAGAAGGACATGAACANATTGANAGGCGCGTTTATGANGGGGNANNCANTCATAGNGNTGCTCCAGATGTACATTGGNNNGANNTGATGGATTGGATGTATGACCGNATNTATGACNNCCCAGTNGATGAAGAGNATGAATGTTTAACAACCACTGTTATCAACTCCCGCTGGCAGTGATTCACCATTTGACAATGCGACAAAAGCGTCAGTGAATGACCAGAAGATCTCTATTNNCNCTANATCCAGAGAAGGACNAAGGCAGCCAGCCATAAACAAGACATANTCCAACACATAGTAATTAAGACTACAGGGCTTNGATANNAGCTTNTAATGGTTCATTTAGGCGAAACCATNTTTTNCNNAATAAGTTCTCAAAAACAAAAGTTGGCCAGTCCGANGACTGGCCAACCTAGGGGGGGTAAAACGTTTAGCCGCTTANTTCTGCTTCAGTTCGAGCCTTAGCTATCCATAAGATCATGAGACCATAAAGCCCTTTNGCTGTGATATCAGCAAATGTGTAACCAACCTGCCGTAACGTTTCCAATGTTTCTGATTCTCCATCAAAGATTGGAAACAGGTAAGCGATGGGATAGACCATCCATGTCGTAAGAAGAACATAGGTAGCGTTNTTAATCTGGGTAGCTACNGCTCCTGTCTCTCTTTGGCCAGCTTTTTGTAGTTCANCGTAGAGAGTCTTAAGGATGTAAATAAATGGCAGAATAGCGAGAATCCAGAAAGTCCATTTAGCCCCATTACCGTTAGCAACTTCACCTGGGTACCCGAGTCCGACCATTAGAATTGTTGCTGGAACGAGTTTGAGCATGAGACTCCGACGTTCCTGTTTTGCAACTCCTAGAACGATAAGAAGCTCAATAATGAGTAGCGGGACCGTAATGAGCCAGTCGGCATAACGATACCCTTCGTTCATTACACCTTCGCCGAAATCTGACCAGATTCTGTAGTAGTGGTATCCAGCTATTCCAACGACAATTGCTGAAACTGCGATACCTGCTTGATATTGCTTATTAACTGACCTCATTTGTGTAAGGAAGTAAACAAAAGCACCGAACATTACAGCCGTTCCAAATGAAAGGACGTTNTAGACCAGTGTGTAGTCTCCTCCTGTGAGCATTACGTTTTCCAAAATTTCCTCCTTATGAAAAATTTAATGGATGTTATTAAAATAAATTATTTTTACTGGTTTTACATCTTTTATGTACGTGACATTTGTCCTAGTTACGCATGTCACACCAATAGAAATTCTTAACGATGAACAACCCCACACCATTTTGAAACACAATGCAGTCTTCGTATTTGAAAGTTGGAAGCGTCGCTTGTGGCAGTTTCAATAGTAAACCCCCGGNCGCAAGGAGAACGATCCGGGGGTTCCTATGTTGTAAGGGGGGGGACTTACATAATGAACGTTATCTAACTATTTGTAGAAATTTAGGCGATTGTGACGTTGATCACCTGTGGCATTTGTCATGGTTATTTTGGGAATATTGTAGAAAATTCCTAGAAGGTTTCCCTGAGCTAACAGTGTAATTTTATGATTTATCGCTGGTGAAGTATTTCGATCCATGATCACAACCCAAAGTCACTACTACCGTGTCCGGTCCTCGTTCGGAAGCTATAGCGAAAGCGGCGGAAACATTTAAACCTGTTGAAGGGCCACAAAGAATACCTTCTTCAGTAGCAAGTCTTCGGCACATATGAAATGCATCATTCTGATCAATTGCTCGAATCTCACTGCATTGGTTGAGGTTGAGAAACGGAGGTGTGAATCCTAAACCGATTCCTTCGATCCGATGTGGTCCTCCTTCACCGGTAGTGAGAAAAGGTGATTGAAGTGGTTCCAGCCCAATGAGATCTGGTTGATGTCCGGCTTGATGTAAACCTTTAGCCGTTCCGGTAAANGCACCACCTGTTCCTACTGCTGCGCAGAAAACGTCTATGGGAGCCCTTATTTGATCGGCTATTTCTTGTCCCATCGCGACATAGCCTTCGATAACAT
This sequence comes from Acidimicrobiaceae bacterium, assembly GCA_002703045.1. Lineage (GTDB taxonomy): Bacteria > Actinomycetota > Acidimicrobiia > Acidimicrobiales > UBA8592 > UBA8592. The sequence goes on along the minus strand of PAEG01000067.1, from coordinate 8,792 downwards.
CTGGAGATCCGAATTGATCGGCATAGTGAGTATTTGGTTCTTCAGCTATTGCGTATGCTTTTTCGCGCATAGCAGCAATAAGATCTGGAGTTATTTTCTGATCTTCACTTGGAATAGTGATTACTTCAGCTCCGTAGGCGAGCATCGAATCGATTTTCGATTGTGCAAAAGCATCTGAAGAAACGGCTATGAATTGTACGCCGGTTCTGGAGGCAATGTGAGCCAAAGACGTTCCGGTGCTTCCTCCCGTGTATTCGACTAAGCGGCTGCCAGTTGTTATATCTCCTCTTGCGAAAGCATTTTTGAAAACAGTGTAGGCCATCCGATCTTTGTAGCTGCCAGTAGGATTCCCGCTTTCAAGCTTTAGCCATACTTGCCCTGATGAAGGAGATGAAATATTTTTCAACGGTACCAGCGGGGTNTCACCTATAGCGTGTTCCAGNTATGANTCGAAGAGCTCTGCCATAATTTCGTCCTTCNCTATTGATAAACGAGATCTGTTTTATCTCTTTTNCCTTGNATNAATGAGTCCATTGGTAGNGGGAATGCTGTGGTATCGAGTGGGTTGGAGATAGACCAGTCGTGGACNACGACCCGATGNGCNATTTTCCATTCNCCGTTTCTACGTTCAAATTTGTCGATGTACCGGCCTGAGAATAAGTCGAGCCATTCCGTTCCAGCTTCATCATTTCTTCTGAGGTACGCCAGACTGTATGCTTCTGATCTTGCTTTATCTGGATCTGATGGATCTATTTCTATTAGTACATTCGCCACAGCGTGTGTCGTGTGATGCGACCGTTNTCGCAGTGATTCAACAATAAATGCTGCGAAATCCTGGCCGTTTCCTTTCCAATGCCCGTGATCATCGAAGCTATCATCGTGGTAACAAGAACGGATTAGATCTTCATCAAGACGATCAACACCTCGCCCGTACCGCATAAGGACATCTCTAATCTCTTCCTTATCAGCAGCTTCCAATAGTCGTTGNNTTTCTTGTGATTCCAACTTAGTCCTCCCACTCATNCCTGAGTCTAGATAAGGAAATCAGAGCGCACCAAAAACAAAAGAAACCCTTCTGAATGGCCACCGTGGCAATGGGATTAATCCCTTTTGACTTTTAAGACTATGCTTTGAGAAAAGGGAGGGATTCGTGACCGGTCTTATTGATGTGCATGGGCATATTGTTCTTGAAGGAAGCTTAGGAGCTGCCGGCCCAACATGCGGCCCTGAACTTGGAGCATATGAAGATGGAACCACCTGGTTCAGAGTCGGAGACTGGCGTCTTGAAGGAGTCCCATATCGTGAATCGCTCTTTATGCAAACAAGCCTGCGATTAGAAGCAATGGATGAAGCGGGAATCCGGGTTCAAGCACTTTCACCCAACCCCTTGACCTACCTACACTGGATCCCAGCTGCTGACGCGATTAATTTTTGTCGAGCCCATAACGAGGACCTAGCATCAGTTATTAGAGAACATCCAGATCGGTTCGTGGGCTTTGCTGCGCTTCCNATGCAAGATATTGACGCNGCGATAGCTGAACTTGAGCGAAGTGTGAATGACTATGGACTCATNGGCGGGTATNTCGGAACTGATTTCGGCACTGACTTAGATGATGAACGTATGGACCCGTTCTANGCTGCGTGCGTTGAACTAGACGTTCCCTTATTCCTCCATCCCACTGCATCTGGACTCGACGGACCACTTCGGGACAAGCGAATGAGAAAGTACAGTCTTGATTTAGTCATAGAATTCTCCTACGAAGAAATGATCGCTACCTCCATGCTTGTCTTTGGGGGAGTTTCACGCCGCTTTCCCCAACTCGATGTTTGCATATCTCACGGTGGGGGTTCCACGATGATGCATCGGGCGAAACTTCGTGCTTTAGCTGAACGCCGCCCATCCTCTCCGGATTGGATCAGAGAACCAGGTGCATTCGATACTGCNCTAAATCGCCTCTGGTTTGACTGTCATGTAACCGGTGACAAAGAATTTGACTTTGCGCTTGAACAAATTGGAACAGANCGTCTGGTATTTGGAACAAATTTTGGTGGCTGGGATAAAGGAACGTTGCGTCACGTTGATGGCTTAACTGAAANGCTCAACGCAAATGCTGTTGATCTACTTCGTCTTAAAAAACGAGCGCCTCATCTACTTGACTGACACCGACGTAACGAACAAATGGTTTCAAAGAATGAACCCTGCGAGCTTGTCGTTTAGTTTTCGTCAGCAGCGCTGAACCGGTCTAATAATTCTCCGGTACCGAGGGTACTTCCATCACCAGCACCGATTGTGATGGCGGGCCAGTGCCCGTCAGCGAAGATCACTAAAACCGTAACTCCTTCAGGTCCAGCGATCAGGGGACCGTAGCCTCGGTTTGCGAGACCGATTCGAATATCGCCGGGGTANAGCCACTTCCCACTCACTTTTTGTGTGCCTTCTAAAATAATTTCAGAATAGTCACAAGCATGGGTGTGGGCTTCAATTCTGCAATCAGGNGGAAAGTAAGCTTTAAAAACAGTCGGAGAGGACTCAAGAGAGGGGAGNCCTATTCGGTATGAACTTGTTTCGACACCGGTCGCTTCGATAGTTATTTCGCCAATATTTTCCCACGACGTAACAACATGACCTCTACGAACAAGTTCGCTTTCAATATCCTCAGTACTTTGATGAGTAACTTCCCCTGCCATGGTTCTAATCTAAGTCACGCTTGAAATTATTACAAAACATTATCTCTTTCACTCTTGCGGTTTTTTCGTGCAAGAACCTGATTGTTTCCTTCAGTCCAATCGAGCATTAATTGTCTTTCAGTGATACGCCACTCGTCANCGAACCGGATTAATTTATCGATATACCTGCCGGCCATAATATANTTATCGCCCCCTTCAGTTCCGTTCAATGTGTGTTGGGCATGAAGATAACAACGAGATGTAGCCGTATTTCCATCGATGGATACCTGATGATTCGAAACAATATGTTGAGACGCAGATAAACCTCCAAGCGTCCTCTCAATTTTTCCCCTTATTTCGTCGATGCCATTTAAGTGTCTTGTGTCAATGATGAACACTGCATCTTCAGTAAAGACCTCTTGAAGGTTTTCCCGTGGACCATGGTCAATAATCCATGTGTAGGCGATAGTGAGATCGATAATTCTCTGTTTCTCTTCGAGTTGGTTAACTTGTTTTTCAGTCATGTGATCCTTTTGCTATTCGTTTTAGAAATATCGGAGGTNGCATCCATGCACTTTTATATTCTTTCACTGCATATTATTTTTGAAAAGACACGGTTAGTTCTTTTACGGCAAAGAATGAATTACGGGCCTGAATAACCGGACCTTGCTGATTCTTTTGAAGACTTGGTCTGCCCAGGCGTTCAAGAATTCTTTTTGACCCGACTATGGCTTCGTTTCGCGCGAGCTCATATCCGATACAGAAATGTTTCCCAAGTCCGAAGCCAAAATGGCCGCTTCGTTCGCTATCTTTTGAAACTCCAGANCGATTCTCTTTTCCGAGGTTCATGTCAGGTCGATAAAGATCAAAATTTAATGGGTCCTTAAAGACAGTTGGATCTAAATGCGCTGCAGCTAAACAGGCTCGAACTTTTCCGCCTTCTGGAATTTCTACTCCATGTATCTCCACTGGTCGAGTGGTAAATCGTTCCTCGCTTATCACTGCCGGTGTTCTTCTCATTGTTTCGCTGAAAGCATTTTCCCATAACGAATCATCATTTAGCACAGCTTCCAATACTTCAGGTTGGTTCAGGACATTCCACCACATATTTGCGATAGCTTTATCAGTTGTTTCGCCACCCGCGATAAAGAGAAGTCCACAGAATGCGGTAATTTCTTCATCTGTTAGTCGTTCTCCCTCGATCTCTGCTCTCGCTATTTTTGCAATATGGTCGTTACGGTCGGGATGGTCTACTTCGTTAAGCAATGGTGCTATGTGACTACAAAACTCGGCACTAGCGTTAAGCCCTTTCTGTCGTAACTCTGGAGAATCATTTAAACCCATAATCATCGCAGTTACCCATTGACGGAAAAGCTGGCCATCGCCCTCCATCCCAAGTATCGCTGAAATAACATCCACGGGAAGTTGTGAGCTGAATTCACCAACTAAAGAAATCTTCTCCGTGCTAGCGAAATTGTCAATGAGATTGCTGACACAATCCTCAATCAATTGTTCGTAGGCCTTTAACCTGTTACCGACAAAATCGGGAGCGACTATTTTTCTACGTACAACGTGTCCATAGTCATCCCGAGAAATAAGCGTCGGCCCTACCACCTGGCCAGTTGATAACTCGTAGGTTGAAGAGGAAAACGTTTGATAGTCGACAAAAATATTTTTGACGTCCTCATAACGAGACACCCACCACATATTTGAGATGTCATCATAAAAGACAGGGAAGTCATTTCGCATCTCTTCCCAGACTTTCTCTGGGTTTTTTCTATAATCATCGGAATATAACGCGGATGAATCCATGCCAAAAGGTATCTCAAAATTTGAATCACCGCTAAAGAAACTTACAGAAACACATAGTCATAAAGTCTCTAAAAGGCTTTTGCGTCACTAATGTTTATAGATATGAAACGAATAATTGGATTCATCTTTGTTTTTGCACTTACAGCATGCAGCGGGCCCAGTCCTGAAGTTGATGAACAAGGAGGGGAGAAGGTTCAAGCAGAAACCACGTCGGCGGATATTGGTATTTGTGATTCATTGGAGTCGTTTGATCAATGCCCCGCTCCTTTACCAGCAGAGCTTATGGATATTAAACAAGAGCTTCTAGGAGAAGTTGGATCTGGATCAGTCCCATACCTACAGAGAATGTATCTAGTGAACTGTGTATCCAGATCCGATGTGAATATTGATCGGAGTGAAGTTGCCACAACCTGTCGGTGCTTATATCAGGGACTGGTTAACCATTTGAGGTCACAAGGGACTGAAACGCAGGCTGTTCGCTGGTTTATTGAGTTGGAGGANAGNACTTCTGAAGGGAAANTACCTTCAGCATGGGCCATGGACGTNTATNTCGCTTGTGCATAAACGTGAAANTNATCTTTNCNAATAGNGCATGTGGAGGNAACNNNAATAACGTAANTNCNGGTCTGAGAACCTGATACAGATGTNAGCGTTNGATTGTGGATAGCCCTATTCCAATGCACCTTGCTCCAAAACCCTTTTTTCGTGGATGGTCGCACATAATTGCATTTGTTGCTGCAATAACTCTCTGTCCGATTCTGATAAGTAGTTCGGATCAAGGGAGGGAACTGGCTACCTTCTATTCCATCGCGGTAGTGGTACTTTTTGGTGTGAGTTCTCTCTATCACGGTTTTTCATGGAGCGCTCGAGTTCATGACCTACTTCGACGTTTAGATCACGCAACAATCTTCGTCGCAATCGCAGCAACCTATACGCCTATTTCATGGTATGTACTTCCTCGTTCCGCTGCCGTGACTGTTCTACTTGCAGTTTGGATCGGAGCATTGTTGGGAGTACTAGTTATGATTTTTTGGCCAACTGCTCCTCAAGTTACTCTTGTCACCCTTTTTATAATTGTTGGGTGGTCCGCGTTGATCGTTATCCATGAATTTTGGATGGCGTTAAGTACATCCGGTTTCACGTTGTTGCTCCTTGGAGGAGCGTTTCATACAATTGGCGCAATCGTTTATGCCACGAAAAAACCTGACCCATGGCCTAAAATCTTTGGCTTTCATGAGACCTTTCATTTTTGTGTTATATGTGGGATTGCCTCTCACTATGTATTAATCGCTTTTATCGCTCTACCAGATGCATGAACATAACATCTAGAAAATAAATCTCTTACGTACCTCAGTATCTAGTTGCTAGGACTCCGATGTGATTCAAGAGAGTTCCAAATTTTTTCTATTTGGGGTGTTAGGAAGTAGCCCAAATTTTGTCTATTTGTTGGAACCTAATAGAAAGACAAAGATATGATCTCTTTTAAAAAGAATGGTAAATCACGCATNNCTTTCCATTGGATAGTCAGTGGAATCATCTGTGCGTTGGCACTGCTACTAGCAGCTTGTTCAAATTCACAAAATACAGGGGATGCGCAATCGCTTAATTCAGAAACGAGTGTCGAAACACCAGTAAACAGTCCATCTTATGAGACTTCAGCCGATGTTTCATATGAGCANACTACTACCGAGGAAACCTCTTCAAGTACATCAGCACCGGAACCTGACAGTCCTGCTTTTGAAGGGATTGTGTTTACAGATCAAGTAACAAATGATTTGTATACTCTTGACCCTCTTACTGGGGAAACCCAATTACTTGCAGAAGGCGCAGATTTATTTCCTGAGGAAGTATTTGGCGGACCTAATCGTTTCGGCATACCAATCATTATGTTCGATGAGATCAATCAAGTAGTTTTTGTAGCGGACCTTTCTGAAGGGACNGCANANCAAGGAGATGGTGGCCATGCACTTTTTCAAGTCANTCTCGAGGATGGGGAACGAACTCAGGTAACTGANAATATTTTGCCTTGGGTTTCGGACATATCACCGGACGGAACACAAGTCGTATTTACTCAGTCATTCGAATGTGCAGAATTCTATAGTTGTAACCATATCTACACTATGAATCTTGATGGAAGTGACCTAACCCAAATTACACCAGAAGGAAATCACCGATACGGGAATCCGACCTGGTCACCAGATGGATTAGAGATAGGGTTTCTTCAATGGTACGAGGATTGGTCAGTTCCCAACATGAGTAGCGGTGGAAACGATATCTTCATCATGGGCGCTAATGGTCAGAACATTCGGCAGCTAACTGATACAGGAACAACGGTCACAGATACCGNTTGTGGTTATAGGGGAGTGGTTAAGTCGTCTTTCTCATGGTCACCTGATGGCGATCATATTGCGTTTATAAGTAACGAAAATCTAAAGCTACATCCTGACGGGTGCGAGGGAGTCATAGGTAGTGATGAGCTTTATGTCATGGGCGCNGATGGAACTTCCATTATTCGCTTAACGAATGACTGGTTCGTTGATCTATACCCAACATGGTCCCCNGATGGNAGATTCATAGCAGTCTCAAGTGGAGATTATCTTCACTATGAAGGCCAACAGCATGAACCATTCTCTATTCGGATAATAACGATGGATAATGAAGATCAGAATATAGTTACTGAGTATCCGGCAATAAACGGGCTAATGGTTGACTGGAAATAGAAACTTAAGCCAAATACAGATTAGTTATCAGTGACGATTTAAAATTAGGTATGGGTGGAGCATTGGCTCCACCCATACCGTTGTTTGGATAGTAAAACCTAGTGCGGGAGTTACCTCGCTTTCAGAAGGTAACTCCCGCATCTAACATCCTCTTTTAATCTTCTGACAGGAGAAGGGCCCAACTGTTCAGTAGAACAAAGAGGAAGGCTTTAATTACTTGTTATCTCAAGGTGATATCCAGCAGCTCCATGCTCGCTAATATCAAGACCAGCTGCTTCTTCTTCAGGAGATACCCGAAGGCCAGTTGTTTTCTTGATGATCTGGAATGCTATTCCGGCAGTGATAGCTGTCCACGCAATAATGATTACTACCATCACGGCTTGGACACTTAGTTGATCGAATCCTCCTCCGTAGAAGAGTCCTGCGTCATCTCGGCCTAAGAATGCGTCGTCGTATCGTGAGAAGAGCCCGATAGCGAGAACTCCCCAAATACCACATGTTCCATGGACGGAAACAGCTCCAACAGGGTCATCGATGCCTTTCTTCTCGATGAAGAGAACAGAGTACACAACGAGTGCTCCGGCAACTGCCCCGGTTATTAAAGAGCCGAAGGTGTTAAAGGCACCGCAACCGGCAGTGATTCCTACGAGTCCACCTAAGACACCGTTTCCTACCATACCGACATCAGGCTTCCCTGTTTTCATGACAACAACTATTGCTGATACTGCTCCACCAGCTGCTGCAGCTATCAGGGTATTAACTGCTACTGACATGACATATCCGTCGGCTGCTAGCTCAGATCCGGGGTTGAATCCGAACCATCCTAGCCAGAGGATGAAGACACCAATTACGGTAAATACGATGTTGTGCCCAGGAATAGCGCGTGGTTTTCCGTCTGGTCCGTATTTTCCTATACGAGGTCCGAGAGCAATTGCTCCCATGAGAGCTGCTACACCGCCGGTGAGGTGAACAATGCCGGAGCCGGCGAAGTCAGAGTAGCTTATCGCATCTCCCCAATTAATATATTTGGCGATGAGTCCTCCACCCCAGGTCCAATGGACGACGATTGGGTAGATGAAAGCAGTCATTAAAGCTGAGAAGAGGAGGTATGCGGAGAATTTTGTTCTTCCTGCCATAGCTCCTGAGGCGATGGTGACTGCGGTAGCAGCGAAAACTACTTGAAAGAAGAAGTCAGTCGCTCCGGATAGGCCGTCGGTAATTTCGAATAGCGATGATCCGGATAGGAAATATGAGTTCCCTCCAATAAACCATCCGCCGCCGTCGCCATACGCAAACGCGTAACCAACGGCGTAGAACGCTAAAACGCCGATGCACATGTCAGCAATGTTTTTCGCCATAATGTTTGCAACATTTTTACTTCGCGTGAGGCCTGCTTCAACAAGGGCAAAGCCTGCTTGCATGAAAAAGACAAGGATTCCGGCAATGAACACCCATAGGTTGTCCATTACAGCTTGAAGATATACCGAGGGGTCCGTTGCTTCTTCAGCTAACGCTGGGCTAGCAGCGAGAAGAAGACTCACTCCGACTATCCCTGTTCCGGTTAATAGTTTACGTTTCACAATTTCCTCCATA
>PAEG01000066.1 GCA_002703045.1 Acidimicrobiaceae bacterium | reverse complement strand
ACGAATTGAAACTGTGGGCTTGGCATTCGACTACTGCGTTAAAGAAACAGCTCTGGATGGAATAAAATTAGGGTATGAAGTCGAAGTTCTGAAGGCTTTTACAGCCCCAGTTTCATTAGAAACCGCAGAGAATGCCATGGACGATCTTAAGTCAGCGGGTGTCCAAATCAATCAGGAATTTTCTAGAGAGGATTCGTAATGACTAGCTCCGATGCAGATATAGATTTTGTTAAGAGTTACGACCCAAGTCTTTTCCCTCCAAACGCCGTCACGGCCGACGTTGTTTTGCTAACAATTAGGTCAGGAAGGCTGGCTGTTCTACTAGTCGAACGAGACAAACCTCCGCAGCAGGGAAGTTGGGCTCTCCCAAGTGGGCACCTCGACCCTCAGGAGTCAATTACCGAAACGGCTTTAAGGGAATTGTCAGAAAAAACAGGGCTTTCTGCTGAACCGGTTCACCTTGAGCAATTACATACATACTCAACCCCTGGAAGAGACGCTAGAGATCAGAAAATGAGAGTGACGTCGGTAGCTTATTTGGCTTTCATGCCTGATCCGGGTACACCTCGCGCAGGCGCTGGTGCTCGCTCTGCACGCTTCTGGGCTGTTGATGATCTTCCTGAGTTCAATTCATCGGTAGAGAGTAGTGAGGGTCCTATTCTTGCGTTTGACCATTCTGAGATGCTTTCTGACGGTCTGGAAAGGGCAGCAGCAAAACTAGAATACACAACGCTTGCAACCGCTTTTGTTGATGACAAGTTTACGATCTCTGACCTAAGGCATGTCTACGAAGCGGTGTGGCGAAGCCAAATTGACCCAGCTAATTTCTCAAGAAAGGTAAAGGCAACCCCCGGTTTTATCGAACCTACCGGGGGGAAACGAGCCACTGGTCGAGCTCCTGCTGGTCTATTTGTCAAAGGATTCGCCGAGATCATATCACCTCCATTTTTTCGTCCATCTATGCAGTAGGCCCGAAGTGAATGAGCTATTTCATTTCATAAAATGTAGGACGTAGGAAAACGGCAGATACCCTGATCCATGCTGCGCCGGTGGCGGAATTGGCAGACGCGCAGGGTTTAGGTCCCTGTGTCCATTAGGATGTGTGGGTTCAAGTCCCACCCGGCGCACAAAAGAATATGATCTTAGGCAATGCCGTGAAGATTTTTCTCTGTATGCGGCTACGCTAGAAGCGTCGTAATGGTGGAATCGGCCTAACCGAGACCAAGTCGAAATTAGATCTGAGGAGCTCACAAAATATGTCCCTTCCTACAAAACCCGTCGCTTCAGATAGAGGATCACAAATGCCAGTCCAATTTGATGTTTATTCGCAGTTATTAAAGAATCGCATTGTAATGCTATGGGATNCTGTGGATGATGACATAGCGAAATCAATTACAGCTCAATTGCTTTTCCTTGAAGGAGAGAACCCAGATCAAGATATTTGGCTCTATATTAACTCTCCTGGAGGGTCTGTGACTGCCGGAATGGCAATCTATGACACGATGCAATTTATTAAACCTGACGTTGCAACGATCTGTCTAGGTTTAGGTGCTTCTATGGGNCAATTTCTTCTTGGGGCAGGAGCTCCTGGGAAGCGGTACTCACTTAAGCATGCGCGCATAATGATGCACCAGCCCTCTGGCGGTATCCAAGGTCAAGCNTCAGATATTGCAATACAAGCTGAACAACTCAACTACATAAAAAGGTTAATGGCCGAACTAATCGCTGGCCACACTGGCCAAGATGTTGAGCAGGTGCAAGCAGATTCAGATCGAGATCGGTGGTTCACAGCTGAAGAAGCAAAAGAATATGGAATNGTTGATCATGTGATTGCCAGCAGAGGTGAAGTNAACTAACTATCGGTGAATCCGGTATTAATCTTCAGTTNCTTCAGGATCTGGAGTGCTACTCGTTTCAAATGGTGATATNAATTTCAGGCCGCACTCTGTTTCTCCATACANTTCGAGNGCNCGGGCAGATGTTGTNACCTCATCAAGNTCTTCCTGAAANTTTCTTAGCTCNGTTGTTCGTTGGCTTGGAGAGACAGAAACTATTTTCGAGAGGATGTCTTCATACAAAGAAGCTACTGCTTGGGNTTCGTTTGCGATGCTAGAAGGGGCTGAAGATGCTAGTTCAAGAAGGTCAGCTATCGTTTGGTTGACAAGTTGAGAGTTGTCTAAAGTGAGGTTTGTTAAAGCCGAATCGGGGCCGGCTAGGACTTGGAGCTTTTTGCAGAAATCAGATGCTGATGCCTCGGATAGGTCGTTCGAGCAGGAAGCTGGTAAGAAAAGCAGAAGAATGAACGCTACGAATGCAGATAGCTTTTGAGGTTTCACTTTCCTGATACAGCGGTTTCACGTAGTTCTGCAATGGCGGTTTGAGGGCCATCAGAGTGAGAGAAAATAGCACTGCCAGCTACAAAGACGTTCGCTCCAGCACACGTAGCTTGAGCGATAGTAGATGCTGAAATGCCTCCGTCAACCTCAATGTCAATTTCAGAACCTTGTTCTAAAATCCATGATTTAACCTTTTCTATTTTCGTTTCTTGAGATGGAAGATACTTTTGGCCTCCAAAGCCCGGATTTACTGACATGATTAGAACTTGATCAACAAGATGTAAAACATGTTTGATATTGTCTACCGGAGTAGCTGGATTCAACGTAACCCCTGCTTTTGCTCCAAGTTCGAGAATCCTGTTTAGTGATCGGTCGAGGTGTTTGGTTGATTCCACATGGAGCATAATTAAGTCACATCCTGCTTCTATATACATGGGGGCTAGGAGGTCAGGGTCCTCTACCATTAGGTGGGCTTCAAAGGGTATCTCAACGGATTTTCTACAAGAAGTAACAACGTCTGGGCCGATAGTTAGGTTCGGAACAAAGTTTCCATCCATTACATCCCAGTGGATTCGATCCGCTCCGGCTGCTTCTAGCATTTTTAGTTCTTCGCCTAACCGGCTGAAATCAGCAGGAAGGATTGAAGGGCAAATCTCAACTTGACTACCCATATCTCTTTCCCCCATTTCGTCTCGATAGCTTGGTCTTGTAATCCAATGAAAATCTGGAACATCTCCATTATTCCTATTATCTACCGTTACTCAATGGATAGCGAGAGATTTATTTCAAGAGATAGAGAACTTATCACCTATTAAGGGAAAATTGTTCCAGGATTTAATATTCCACCAGGATCAAATACAGCTTTTATCTCTCGAAAAATATCGATTTCTGCCGTTGTTCTGTTGAGATATAGATGGTGTGCTTTAGCTCGGCCTACACCATGCTCTGCAGATATGCTCCCTCCCAGCGACGCAACATATTTCAACACAGCTGTATCGACCTCCAAGTCTTCGGAATCAGGACCTAGAATATTTACATGAATGTTTCCATCTCCTGCATGGCCGAATAGAAACAGTTGAGTCTCATTGTCGATTGTGTTGATGACCTCTTGAACGTGATAGCAGAATTCATTCAACTTTCCGTGAGGGAGTGAAACATCTAACTTGTGCGGAACTCCGGCTGCTGAAATTGCTTCGGTATGAAGATCCCTATATTGCCATAGTTTTTTTCTACTCAGACTATCGCTGCCATATGCGACAAAATTTGATGTGTTAAGGAAAGCTGATAACGGGCTACAGCTAATTCTTTCTTCCAAGCCTATTTGCCCGCCAACATCAACTAACAAGTAGGCACTTAATTGTGCATTCCAAGGCGGAGCTATTTCGAATTTTTCGCAAACAAGGTCTAGCCCATTTTGAAAAAATACTTCACAGGCNTGAACATCCTCNAGGGACTTTCTTATATCTTCGACAATATCCAAAGCTTCGANGAGAGNTTTAAATCCNAGCAGAATCGATAGCTCTTCTTTAGGAGGTTTTACCAGACGAAGTCGAGCTCTTGTCACGACAGCAAGAGTTCCCTCACTGCCACAGAGCAACCCTGGAAGATGATACCCCGTATTATCNTTTNCTAGTCCACGAAGGTCTCCTATGACTTCTCCAATTCCTGAAACAGCTTCTAAGCCGAGGACCTGCTCTCGAGTGTTTCCNTACCGAAGCACCTGCGACCCTCCGGCATTCGTAGCTATTGTTCCNCCAATCGAAGCAGAATCTCTTGCACTTAAATCAACNCCATATTTCCATCCAAGCCGAGAAGCTGCCTGCTGGACATCGCCTAGTGTTGCNCCNGCTTGAGTCACTATTTGNCCTGTGGCGTCNTCTACCTCCTCAATATCTGTCATTCTCTTGAGCGATAGAANTAGTTCTCCGTTTACTGGTGTNGCNCCTCCGACCATCCCTGTNTTCCCTCCTTGGGGGATAAGAGCAACAGAATTGTCATAGCACCACTTCACTACCTGCGAAACCTGNTCCGTNGTTTTCGGCAATAGGACGGCGGGAGTATCTCCTGAGTATCTTCTCGTCCAGTCAACCGTGTATGCGCTATTGAGTGAAGGATCTGTAACGATGCCATCGCTNCCTAGAATAGTTCTCAAGCTTTCTNANTCCATTNTCAGAAATCGTAACAGTAATTTGGAATNCTNGANAAATGATGNATTGAGTGTTTTGCCAAATCACGACTTCGTACTATTTGCTTCTATGCTTTTAGNTAATGACTNCTAAAGNGCAAAANACTCGAGACGATGGNGTCAACGCGATGTATGCCTATTGTTTACGATTCTTTTCNGAACTTAAAGCCTTGGGTGTCACCAATGCCNTCGTTTCNCCTGGTTCNAGAAGTACCCCNTTAGTTCTTTCAGCTAAACAAGTCGGCCTGAAAGTAGTAGTTCACCTTGACGAAAGAGTTGCTGCATTCCACGCTTTAGGAGCAGCAAAAGCGACCGGCATTCCTTCTGTCCTTATATGCAGCTCAGGTACTGCAGCAGCGAACTATCTTCCGGCAGTTGTCGAAGCAAACCATGCCACAACTCCTATGATTATTTGCACAGCTGACCGCCCTCCAGAACTTCGACAATGGGGAGAAGGCCAAACGATCAACCAAGTCGGACTTTATGGAGACAACGTCCGATGGCATTATGACCTTCCAGTTGCTTCCGAAATTGACGAAAGCCATGCCCGATCCACAGCGCTTCGGGCCTGGTCGATGTCTACAAGTATGCTTCAGGGCCCCGTGCACCTAAATTGGCCATTTCGAAAACCCCTTGAACCGACCCAAAATCTAGTAGCACCTGAAGCAACGCTTTCCCCTGNATCACTGTCTCAGGAAGAGGTACTTAGGAGTTCTTCGCTTGCCAGTCTTGCCAAGGTGTATGAACGAGGGCTTATCACCGTCGGACCAAATAGTCTTCAAAGTCAAGAGCTCGAAGCTCTTCTAGCGTTTAGTTCAGATAGTGGTTGGCCAATATTGGCTGACCCCTGTTCACAGCTCCGAGATAGAAAAAGCCGAAATAGTGCTCCCATCATCACATCAGGAGAGCTTTTATTCGCAGAGAAACGATTTACGTCACTTCTCGCTCCAGTAGACGTAATTGTCCATGTTGGACTACCAGCCACTTCAAAGGCATATCGCTTATGGAAACAAAGAACCCCTCCAGTGAGGTATGTCATTGTTTCACCTGGTGTGGATTGGCCAGATCCCTCACATGAAGCAACGGATATTGTCCAAGGCCCTATCACAACTATGTTCTCTGAGCCTTCATCAGGGAGAGGGGTAAACAGCAGTTGGTGCGAACTCTGGATGAAGCACAACAATATTGCTTTAAAGACAGTAACGAAACATGTATCGGAAAACCGAAGTGAACTATCTTTGGCGTCGCGAATTCTTTCGTCTATTCCATCTGGAACTTCTCTTATGCTGTCAAATTCGATGATTGTTAGAGATGCAGAACTGGTGCTGCAAAATATGGAGACTGATGTAAAAGTAATTAGTAATCGAGGGGCGAATGGTATTGATGGTGTCATATCAACCGGTATAGGCGTTTCTTCTTCTAGCGAAGGACCATGCCTTATCCTCATAGGAGATGTTGCCGCAGTGCACGACATAGCGGGCTTAGTAGCAGCAGGAAGGCTCCAAAGCGACGTAGTAATCGTGGTCATTGATAATGGCGGTGGAGCGATATTTTCATTTCTGCCGGTAGCCAATGAAATCGATAATGACATATTCGAGGACCTCTTCACCACTCCTCATCACACAAACCTTGTAGATGTTGCATCATCAGTAGGTATTCACTCTCAAGTCATCAAATCATCTCGAGACATTGAGAAACTTCTCGGGAGTGCCTTTGAATCAGGAGGACCAAGCTTATTTCTATGCAACACCAGTGTCGAAGAGACAGTAAAGGCATATGAGGATATTCATTCCGGTTTCCAAGCATCTTTTCGTGAGGGATAATGCTTCGAACCGGTAGTGGAGAAGCGGTCGATCTTTGGGTACGTGATAAAGGTGAAGGACTTCCGGTCGTGCTTCTACATGGTTTTACTGGAAGTGGGGACTCTATGTCAGAATTAGTATCACCTACTACCAATAGAGTGATTATTCCAGATCTCATAGGTCACGGANTAAGCCCAGCTCCAGACCAACTGGGCGTTTATAGGATGGANGCAATGGTTGGGCAGCTTCANCATTTGATTCAAGAGAAACTAAATGNACCCGGAGTACTGTGCGGCTATTCAATGGGTGCTCGACTTGCCTTATCNTATTCTTTGAAGCATGNACGAGANATATCGGGATTAGTTCTGATCGGTGGGACTCCTGGAATCGAGNATCAGGAAGAAGCNGCGGNGNGAGCTACTAACGATGCTCGACTNGCATCTCGTATAGANAACGAAGGGNTNTCAGANTTTGTGCANTATTGGGANCGCCTTCCCCTTTTCGCATCGCAGGTTCATCTACCCGATGGGGTTAAACGATCCATTCGACGTATACGGCTTNCCCAGCGNTCNCACGGAATAGCAAATAGTCTTCGTATGGCGAGNACTGGAATCATGANGTCCATGTGGAAAGAACTCGAGAANTTGGAGATCCCCACTCTTCTTATCACTGGAGCTTATGATNAGAAATTCANNGAGNTAGCAGAGCAGATGGAAAGAGCTATTCCATCTGCTCGTCATGTCATTGTCCCAAATGCTGGGCATGCTGCTCATACAGAAAATCCAATAGTTGTTAAACGGTGTATAGAAGAATTCCTAAGGAAATTATGAGCGGCATGATCTTCGAAATCTTTGACATTGATCTTCCAATGAGGGAACCCCTTATCACATCGCAGCAGACAATATCCCAGAGATCAGGACAAGAAATCCATCTTGCCCACGACGGGTGTTCAGGGAAAGGAGAGGTTCTCCCTCTACCTTTGTGGTCGAAGGTTACTGATCTAGAAACGAAAGAGGAACTTAAAGGAATTCAATCGAACCTAGAAGGTTTTNTGATGAACGCGCAAAGTTTTTCGCACGAAGTCCAAGCTGGAATGACTTCCGCTATTTGGGGGCAGAAAGCTGCCTTGCTTGGCGAACCCTTATGGTCTGTTCTTGGTGGGACTTCGGATCAGGTGCTTGTAAATGCCCTTATCGGAGGNGGAAATGAAGCAGAGTTTAGAAACTCTTTAGAAAAAGCGCTGAACGATGGNTATNNGACGATCAAGGTAAAGATGGGCTTNNCNGAGGATCNGAGAAGGCTGAAGATAGTCTCTGAATACNTAACATCTGAAATTAAGGTTCGCCTCGACGCGAACTGTTCATGGACTCTTCGAGAGGCAGTGGAGNTAACCNGNCAGGCCGAAAAACTNTTNCGTGACCAACTTGAGTATGTGGAAGACCCCGTTNCGACGATTGAACAACTTCATCAAGTGCGAGCCGANCTNCCTANCCCAGTAGCCACGGATGCNCTGACTCCTGACGCGNAATCTATCAAGCAGGTAATAAGTATGGGGNTAGTNAATAATATAATTCTTAANCCTCTNTTACTAGGAGGAATCGACTCTGTGNTCGCTCTTTCAAANNTCGCTCGGANTGCCGGAATCACTNCAGTCATTTCATCTACTTTTGACGGGCCAGNAGGGTTAACGTCCTGGTGCCATTTGGCTTCAGCGATAGGGCCAAACACTACTCACGGGTTAGGGACAGCAGGACTAATAGACGATAAACGGATGAGGCCTTTAATCCCCAGAAATGGGGTTATCGAACTCAGCTCCTAAAGAAGTCGTTTCTTGGCGACTTTGCCAGAAGTTGTTTTTGGCAAGGCGCTCACGATGTGCAGGGCACGCGGTAGGGCGAACCTAGGAAGGACCTCGCTCAGCGCCTCTCGTGTTTGCTCTAAAGATACAGCGGTTTCCTTATCCGNTNGGACAACGAATGCTGTNACCACCTCTCCCCATTCCTCGTCTGGGNNCCCTACGACTGCGGCTTCATTTACCCAAGAAAGCCCTGACANCGCTCGNTCCACACTAGCTGGCCAAATCATTTCCCCCCCTGANACAATTACATGNTCTATTCTCCCAAATACTNTGAGTTTCCCATNCTTATCAAACTCACCACCGTCTCCAGTCGGAAACCACCCTCCATCNGTAAAAGGCGAAANNCCNTTTCTATAACANCGNAATAAGCTNGGNGACTTTATGAGAATCTGACCATCGATAATCTTTATCTCNACTCCTTCCAGAGGGATCCCGTCGTAAANNACNCCACTCGCTGTTTCAGTCATNCCATATGTAGCTACGACATTAGGTGGAAGGTCNATNGGGATACTTGAACCACCGACGAGGACTTTTCGAAAAAGTGANNNATCAATTCGNNGCANTGCGGTGACGACAAGCGAAACAAGAGTAGATCCTGAACGGCCANATTTTTCACAAGCGCTAGCTGAGAANTTGCTATGAACTTCAACTTCGGTTCCAGTGAGCAGAGCNCTNGTCACCACCGACAGCCCGCCGATNTGAGACACTGGGATGCAACAAAGCCATCGGTCGCNCGCTGGATCAANAAGTAAACTNTCGGANGTCATTTTTGCTGAAGCNGCAACAGCATCGTGAGTAAGTACAACACCTTTNGGNGATCCNCCNGTTCCGCTCGTCGCAACAACTAGCGCATCNCCATCCTCAACGGGATAGCCTTTCCGGTCCTGTTCNGAATCTGGTGCAATGACNTTTGATGCGCCCATGCGCTCTATAAGTCTNCGGCGCTCNTCGAANGGAAGTCTTTGATCTACTGGAAAAGCAGCATCACCNTCATCCCAAATTCTCTGAAGGGNGGAAACAAATAAATCACCNCCGGGAATGTCAAGGGCTACAAGCTTTGGCACCCTTCTACTTTGCCAGATCTACGGGGCTTAGGGTATTTAGTGTTAAATCAACTACATGTCCCATACGGNAGCAAAAATCAGGTAAGTTTCAGCAATGCCTCAACATAGTATTTGTGTCTTTTGTGCGTCAAGCTTAGGTGGGGATCCTGCGTACTCTANATTGGCTACGGAAGTAGGAGAAATCATCGCCANATCTGGNATGGGGCTGGTCTATGGAGGGGCATCGATAGGTCTCATGGGGAAGGTGGCTGACGCTGCATTAGTCAATGGGGGACAAGTAACCGGGGTGATCCCTGATGGTCTCCGAAGTCGCGAGCTAAATCACAAGGGCTTAACTGAACTTCTTATCACGGAAGATATGCACGAACGNAAAAGAATCATGTACGAACGCTCNGACGGTTTCCTTGCCCTTCCTGGGGGNATGGGAACTCTAGAAGAANTCTTTGAATCNGCTACATGGACAAAGCTGGGATTTCACAAAGGGCGAAAAAATAAGCCCGTTATCCTAGTTGGAAGCAGCTCTTTTTGGTCCCCGTTAATGTCTTTTCTAGACATGCTTGTCGAAGAAGAACTTATGAAAGTTAGCGATAGGGAAATAGTCGCCTACGAGGAAAATCCTAAAAAAGCTGTAGATCGACTACTTAACTATTTCGGCACTCCTTAACGAGTTCGAACAATAATTCGGAAAATCTAGATTCTGAGTCCTACACTTTCCATATGAATATCAAATGGGTCGGAGCAAAAAAAACTGTCTACGATGCTCTTGGCGGAAGCAAATGGTTCCAAGAGCTCGTTGAACACTTTTATGAGAATGTTGAAAAAGACGAACGAATCCGCCATCTATACCCCGATGACCTGACGCTACCGAAAAAAAACACTGCAGATTTCCTAATCCAATACTGGGGAGGCCCCTCAACTTATTCAGACAGGCGAGGACACCCACGCTTACGAATGCGGCACGCCCCATTTCAGATAGGCCAAGAAGAACGAAATGCATGGATGGAAAGTATGACAAGTGCACTGGAAATTATGCATCCGCCCAGTGAGATCATGGAAGCAATGCTGGAGTATTTTGACATGGCTGCCACTCATATGATCAATACTGAGACTTAAACATTGCCTACGAAGATAACCTCATACCTTCAGAATTGATAGGCTGAAGGTGTCTTGGAGGATAGATGAAAACACTGGGATACACCCCGTTCGATTGCGACAACCATTACTATGAGGCCCTCGACGCCTTCACTCGCCATGTGCCCCGAGAGTGGCAAAAACGCTGTGTCCAATGGTGTGATATTGACGGGAGAAAATANCACTTAGTCGGTGGTGAAGTTAGCAAAGCTGTTTCTAANCCNACATGGGACCCCATAGCAAAACCCGGTGCNCTGCACGANTACTTTCGAGGAAANCCGACGGGAAGATCNCCTCTNGAAATGCTCAAAGATCGCGAACCGTTACCCGGTGAGTACATGGATAGAGATCTACGGGTCAAAAAAATTAAAGAACAAGGTCTCCAAGGCGTTTGGCTCTTTCCGACGCTAGGGGTCCTATACGAGGAGCTTCTAAAGAACGATATTGAAGCAGTCAAAGTCCTCTTTAGNGCTTTCAATCGATGGTTAGATGAGGACTGGGGCTGTAATTATCAGGACACTATTTTCGCTGCTCCATATATCTCGCTGTGCGATGTTGATTTTGCTGTTGAGGAGCTTCAGTGGGCGCTGGATCAAGGTGCCAGAGTTGTCTGTATTAGACCTGCTGCGGTCTGGACTGATGAAGGCCCAAAATCTCCAGGAAATAANATGTTTGACCCATTTTGGTCTCAACTAAACGAAGCAGGAATACCACTTGTCATCCATGCAGGAGATAGCGGATATTCGAGCCAAGGATACGCGGAAGATGGATTTGGAGCTAGTTTCGGAGGGGCTAGCTCGTATGTGCCATCAATCAAAGCATTCAACATCGAACGGGCTGCTCTTGACTGGCTTATGACTATGTCATTGGAAAAAATGTATGAGAGATTCCCAAATTTACGGATAGCATCTGTCGAGAATGGATCGACTTTTCTCCCTGACCTGTTTCGAAAATTACCCCAGCAGAAAAATAAATTAATGGGCTGGTTTAGAGAAGATCCTCTAGAACAATTCAAAGAACATGTTTGGATCAACCCATTTTGGGAAGATGACCCATCTGAAGTTGCTGACTATATGGGTAGTGATCGGGTTATTTTCGGATCTGACTGGCCCCATATCGAAGGGATGCCAAACCCACTCGATTACGCCGATGAATTAAGCAGCTTTGATGAACATGGCCGGAAACTGATCCTTCATGACAATGTGCTCGAACTCAACACGCCGAGGCCAGCGTAACCTATCAGCCACCACTTACAGTAATGTCTTCACCAGTTACCCACGATGAAGCGTCCGATGCAAGATACAAAACAGCTGAGGCAATATCTTGAGGAGTTCCAAGGCGCTGAAGAGGAATGCCAGTTTCCCTAGCGTACGCCGGTAAATCTTCAGGAGTGAGTTTCATCACTTCGTAAAAAATTTCAGTAGGTACGGCGCCTGGGCTAACAGAGTTAACACGGATGTTCGGCGCAAGCTCATAGGCTAGTGATGCTGTAAGAACGTTCACACCAGCTTTTGAAGCAGCGTAATGGGAATTATTCGGCACAGCCCCTGATGATGAACGGGAAGAGATATTAATTATCGCTCCCGAAGTCATATTTCTGGCAGCTGTTTGACAGCCAATAAACGTAGATGTCAGTGTTTGCGCTACCGTTTGGTCCCACTCAGACCGTGGCAGGTCCTTTAGCGGGCTGCGACCGGTGCTTGCGCCAACATTATTTACCCAGATGTCGATCTTGCCAAATTCTGCTATCGCTTTCTGAGCAAGCTCTTCAACCTGCTCATCTTTAGTGGCATCACATGGGTGACTTATTGCAATACCACCAGTGTCAATTATCTCATCTCGGACGCGTTCAATGTCAGATATTGTTCGAGCAGAAACTACGACATTCGCTCCGGCTTCTGCAAGGGCCATCGCTATGCCCTCACCAATGCCTTTCCCACTACCAGTCACCACTGCAGTCTTTCCACTTAAATCAAACAATTCCAGAGTGTTCATCATCGCCTCCACTAGGTACTCCTTTCCTACCATACATCTTTCATAAGGAGAGAATGCTTAGTTGCTTTCCGTATGTGGGCTCATCACTGCGAGAGAAGTGGTAATACCGATCTCACGGGTTTTGATAGTTGTGATTTTCCGCCCTGGCTGCACAGCTGGCTTAACNTGGGTACATTTTTCACCTAGATAATCTGCTGTCGCTTGCAGATTATCTGAGATCAGAGCAAGTCCCCAAAACATTGCGTGGCTATTAGCTTCCGATTGATCAGGGCCTACGAGTTCAAGGATCACATCACCGAGCCAGAAAAAAGTTTGGCGCATCTTTGCCTGATCATTACCAAAAGTCCTTACCCTCCGGGGATGAATTCCACTTGATTCAAAAGCACGTGTGGTCCTATCACAATCTGCTGTTGTGACAACTAGATGGTCGATCTGAGTAACGCCATTTGGGTGAACAGAACGAGGGTAAGCATCGATACTGCTGGAAGTAAGGTTGGGGCCCATATCAAATTTAAGCGAATCGATTGCTCCACTCATCCCGTAAACGGCAGCACCCGAAATGCCTCGCTCACCGGTGGGGTCGAAAAGAAGCTGGACGCTACCGATCTGGGATACCGATTCGCCACTCGCCAATTCCATCACATCAAAACCTACTGAAGACCATGCTTCAGCTTCCCCTCCAATAATTAATTGAAGAAGCTGATATTCGCTATTTCCCATGAAAAGAAACTGTACATCGGTTTTCTCATAACGCTTACTTTCGATTAGGGTCCCAAAGGTTATCGAACTAGGACCAGAATGCGAAAGATGAAAAGGGAGCTCTACTTCGCACAATCATGAGAGCAACCTAGAACATCCAACGGATTTTTACATTTTGGTGGTTTCCAAGGCATAGAACTTTCTACTGAGGATTTCCCTCGTCACAGAGGAGAGTGCAACACTTTGAAGATGCGCCGAGAAGCCCCACCCCGCTCCATACTTATATTGTCTGCAGCTGTAGCCTCAGCGGTCCTTGTNGTCGCTAATATCTCGTCTCTTAATGTCGCTCTCCCAGAACTTTCCCGAGAGTTAGGGGCAAGCCAATCTGATGTCCAATGGATGGTCGATATTTATGCTTTCTTTCTCGCTACCCTTTTNCTACCTGCCGGAGCNTTAGGGGACCGATATGGNCGNCGCNNNATGCTNCTNATNGGGATNTTTATNTTNGGNGCNGCAAATGCAGCAACNCTTCTAACCTCAGATGTCTCGNTAGTNATNACAAGNCGGGCNGTNAGCGGAGTGGGGGCTGCTCTAATATTCCCCGCGACANTATCCACNATCACAACAACNCTNCCAGAAGGNAANCGCGTNAAAGGTGTCGCTATCTGGACAGCATCTGTNTTTTTNGGCGGCCTATCCGGAGTACTTATCTCAGGAGCGCTNATGGAAAACTACTGGTGGGGNAGCGTCTTCCTTGCNATGTCGATNCTCGCTGGGGCAATNTTTCTCCTGTGCTGGGCNTATCTACCTGANTCNTCNAATCCAGANGAAGCNAANNTGGACCCCTTAGGNGCCTTNNTATCCTTTCTTAGCCGTCGGCGGTATTGTCTTCGGCGTCATGGAAGGACCAATAAAAGGCTGGTCATCAACCCTTATCCTCACGAGTTTCATCATCGGCACGTTAGCCCTAGTGGCCTTCATCCTGTGGGAACGACATACCCCTCGGCCGCTACTCGACGTACGCATGTTCGCAGATCGGGGAGTGCGATCCGGTTCGTTCTCTCTACTTGTCCAGTTCACGGTAGCATTCGGCTTTTTCTTTCTTACGGTTCCGCTACTCGCATTTGTCTTCGGATATGGCCCGCTTGATATGGGACTGAGTCTCATGCCGGCGGCTATAGGGCTATTCCCGGCTTCAGCAATAGCGATACCACTCACGAGAAAAATCGGCTTTCGCACTGTCGGAACCCTCGGTCTAGTGCTACTTGCAGGAGCTTTTTACCTTGGAACTTCTCTCGAGACGGACAGTAGCTTTCTGCTGTTTGCGGTTGTCATGATTATCTACGGGGCGGGAATCGGGTTTGCTTCTCCTCCAGCAACAGAAATTATTGTTGAAGCGCTCCCCATGGAAAAGCAGGGGGTCGCTTCCGCATTAAACGATGTGTTGCGCGAACTTGGCGCTGTCGTGGGTATCGCCCTTTCCGGGTCTATCTTCAATGCCGGCTACCGTTCATCACTCGCTGGCATCGTAGGGTTACCTCAGGAAGTTATAGAGGGAGTGAAGGAAACTCCTGCAGCTGCGGCGATTATCGCCCCATCACTTGGAGAAGACGGGCTTGTCCTATTGGATACGGTAGCGCAGTCAGTTATTGACGGATGGGATAATGGACTGTGGGCTGCATGCATTACTGCTGCTATAGGCGCTGTTGGTTTCTGCTTATGGGCACCTGGGCGTGGCAATAACCAGAATGCAACGATTGGCGGAAAGTTTGAAGAAGGAGCGCTGCACTATAGTGACGTATCCAAAGTCCTCAGAATCGAAGGGGCGCGGTCGCGAACAAGCATAACTGTTCATCANAAGGTCGTTACAAAGAACAAAAAGCANGATGGNTGACTTTTTCGAAGAGCCCAAAAGAATAGGGTGCTTAATCGNCCCATTGACANCTGTAGGGGGATTTATTGTCGTTGCTTTACTTTTTGCCGCTATCGGCTTCTCAGCCGCTATTTCGACAACCGCTGGTTGCATTGGAGGCCTAGTTGCAGTCTTGATGGCAGGAAAAATCTTCTACCGAGGTAAGGCCGGCCGGAGATAAAGCCGATACAGTACCCACAATCAACTCACAACTGTTGTGAAAGGGCATTATGGCGGAAGACTTTCAACATCCCGTTGTTCTTATCTGCGGAGGCCCAGCCCCTGACGAAAAAGCGATCGAATATATTCCAACTCCTTCAACTCTAATTGCGGTAGATTCAGGCTTGGACCACGCCCGTAGCCTGCAACTCAAACCTGATTTACTCATTGGAGATCTTGACTCCATATCAACCAGTGGTCTCCAGTGGGCATATCAGCAGGAAATTGAGGTTAAAGAATTTCCTAGCGATAAAGACAAGTCAGATTTCGAGCTAGCGCTTGATTATGCAAGGGGAGCGTCAAACCGGTTGTTAGCTATAGGGTCTGATTCCGGAAGAGTGGACCAACTTTTCGGTATGATCGCGGCCTTAGCTTCCGTAGCTCCTTATTTTGAGGCTTGCCATGCCCTCATCGGGAAAACCTACTGCACCTTTACCAGTAGCGGGGCAAACATCTACCGCAAGAACGGAGCAAACGTATCGGTTTTTGCAATGGGTGGAATAGCAGAGGGTGTTTCTTTACAAGGGTTTCGGTGGGGGTTGTCAGAAGCTACTCTTCTTCCTGGGTCCTCGCTTGGATTGAGTAACGAACTTAATGAAGATATTGGAATAATATCTGTCGAGAAAGGGACTTTGGTAGCGATCCAACCGGATTCAATATAGAGCGATTAAATAGCTGTGGCGCTCCATCGCCCGCCGGATTTATGAAGTTTCAACTGCATTCCGAAGGTATCTGAAAGACTTCTATCATTCAAGGTCTCTTCAATAGGCCCAGCGGCGACTATAGACCCTTTGCGAAGAAAAAGAACATGGGTGAAACCAGCAGGGATCTCCTCAACGTGGTGAGTAACAAGGACGATAGGAGGGGCCGAGGGATCTTGAGAGATAAGCGTTAAGCCTTCGAGTAGGTTCTCTCGAGCTGGCAAATCTAGGCCAGCAGCAGGTTCATCAAGGAGAACCAAACCAGGGTCGCTCATCATGCTTCGAGCAATTAAAACGCGTTGACGCTCTCCAGAAGACAGAGTTCCAAAAGCTTGAAGAGATGATGACCCTACCCCAATCCGCTCCAACTCTAATTGTGCTTTCTCTCTGTCCTCTTCAGTGTAATCATGCCACCATGGCTCAAGGGCGCCATATTTTGCTGTCATCACAACTTCTTGGCTGGTAAGATTCGGCCGGAGAAGATTAGCAAATCCTTGGCTTGTAAAACCTACAAGATGCCGCATCTTTCGAATATCAGTCTTACCTAGTTGGTGCCCAAGGACTTCAACGTTTCCGCTGCTTGGGTGTAAATAAAAACTGGCGATCCGAAGTAAGGACGTCTTCCCAGAGCCATTAGGGCCAAAGACAACCCACCTTTCACCGTCATGCACCGTGAAAGCAAGGTCCCGTAAGATAAATTTCCCATCACGTTCAAGAGAAACGTTATCGAGTGAGAAAGCTACTTTTTTCATATCCCTAGTGATCCACTGCCGTTTTCCAAGCTTGGAACATATCAGCGTATTTCCCTCTTCTCTCTAAAAGTTCA
>PAEG01000065.1 GCA_002703045.1 Acidimicrobiaceae bacterium | reverse complement strand
AAGATTTCGTGGAATAGCTGCTACTGATAGTAGAACAACACCCATCGCCAAAGACCCAAAACGAACAACATAAGAAAATACCAATAATGCCTTTGTGTTATTAAACAGGTTGTATGCCCAATCTGTTTGCAGTGACCAAAAGCGCATTGATAACGCAATAAGAATCCCCGGGACGGCAAACGTGGCAATAACAAGGAAGTGGGCGAGCGTTCCGGTCTTACTTCTAAATCGTGAGATCAGAATAGCTATAGGCAAAACTGCAATGATCGCCGCTAACCCCGCTACCACACTTATAGAAAGGGTATTCCAGGTCGATTCCCAAATCTGTCCTCCGTCTAACGTCAAAGGCTGACTGTTCCCCGACCCTCTACGTATCCCATCAAATGCCCATTTACCGAGGGTAAAGAGCGGAGCCCCTAACGATAGAAGCGTGATAAAGCTCACAAGAGCTACAGCAGGGATCCTCCATCCGCCGAGAGCATATTCCAATGGTGGGCCGATTTCACTTTGCCCTGCCGAGGGAGTTGTTCTTGAAACCATTCGTTCAGCTAAGACGACAACACCTGCTATGACAAGTAAAAAGAGTCCCAACGCCAACGAAAGGGATTTGTTTGCTAGTTGCGCCGTTGCGATGCTCCGAGTGAGTGTGTCGTAGCGGAGAAGTTGAACAGCCCCAAAGTCACTGATGGTATAGAGGAAAACCAGAAGTGTTCCTGCATACAGAACGGAAGATATTTGTGGATAGACAACATGCTGAAACGTTTTCAAAGGTGACCGACCCAACACTCTTGATGTCTCTTCTAACGAAGAAGGTAAATGCTGGAGTTTTGCAGCAACGGGAAGATACACATACGGGTAACAAAAAAGTGTTAACACGAACCATGCGCCAAAAAAACCCCGAATTTCAACAACGTTATTAATTCCTATGCCCTGTAAAAGATCATTTAAAAAACCACCTGGATTCATGGTTCGGATAAAAGCGGCAGCACCAATAAAACTAGGGAAAACAAGTGGGATTGGAAGAACGACTTTCCAAAATCGTCTACCAGGAAGATCACATCGTGAAGTTAACCAAGCAAATAGGATTCCCAAGACTGCTGTCGTTAATGACACCGAAACTGCTAGAACCAGAGAACGCTGAAGCGGAGATAAAACCTGGCTTTCCTTCAATAACGTAAGAGATGATCTGTCTCCAGTGAAGTTACGCCAGATCAAGTAACCGGCGGGGAAACTGAACAAGAAACCAATCCCCAACACCCCTACCTTAAGGAGTGCTGGAGATTGAATATGTCCCTTGTCTCGATCCATTTGTTTCTACTACTGATTCAGAATCCCACTTGATTCAACCAACCTATTTGCATTTTCAAATCCTTCTCCAAGCGAATCGAAATCAATTGAACCGATTTCAAATGCTTGCAATTGGGAAAGGGCCGAATTCGGTTGAACTCCAGCTGCAATGGGATATTCGTATGTCGTTTCGGTAAAGTACGACTGTACTTGTGCAGAAAGAAGATAGGTGAGGAAATCTTCGGCTTGATCGACGTTGTCGGTAGATTCAAGAACGGCTGCTGCTGAAATGATTAAAGTTCCACCAATATCATTATCTGTAAAAACATAATTGTTTGCTTTGTGTTCAGCCCCAGTGGCAGCAGATATTTTGTAGTTGTAATAGTGATTCACTAATCCCATAGCTATTTCTCCTCTGCCAACTGCTTCAACGATGGATCTATTATTTGGGTAATAACGTGCCCCGTTATTAACCATTTGATCAATCCATTCTCCGGCAGTGGTATCTCCATATTGGTCTATCAGAATAGTGAACCAGTCAATAAATGAACCGTTAGACCCAGGTATTGCTACCTTTCCTTGATATTCGGGGGAAGTGAGGTCAAAGACAGATGCTGGAAGGGTCTCTTCGCTGAATTGGTCAGTGTTATAGACGAGTACTCTCTGACGACCTGAGAATCCGATCCACGTCTTGTTCTCTGATCTCATGCTGTCATCAACAAGGTCAAGCACTGCGGTGTTGATTGGTTTTAGATAGCCTTTTCCGTCTAAGTAACCAACTGGTCCAGGTGACCGGGAGAGGAAAACATCAGCCTGAGTTTTTGATCCTTCCTCGTCAATCAGAAGAGCCATATCTGTTGAGGACCCCCATCGCGTGTCGACTTTGATTCCGGTTTCACAAACAAACGCTTCTATCACTGGAAGTATAAGATTCTCGGAACGTCCTGAATAGACAATGATTTTTTCATCTGTCTCATTAACGCACTCCCCATCGAAAATGGTACTGGCTGCTCCTTCTAGAGTTTTGGGGTCATCTCCGCATGAAAACAAGAGAAAGGAAATCCCTAGGGCAAGGAGTCCTTTAATGACTGATTGTCGTTTACTGTTACGGGGCATAAACTGCTCTTTTTATGTTAGGCTTGCTTAATATTAAGCATGCCTAACATGAAAAGACAACTTGTCGAAAAAGAAATTGGGGAAATCAACGTTAGCTTCCTACTGGAAATGCAACCGTTTGAACACCTGAATGTTTGATGGACACACGGTCGCCAACGCTGTAACGCGGCATGCCACCAGTTCTGCATTGCAAAGCTTTACTATCATTAGTTGTTGTGAATGTATAAAGAGTATCGTGGCCAAAGAAGTCAATAGCAATTATTTCCGCATCATTACCGTCTTCAATCAATATCTCCTCAGGGCGGATCAAAACATCAACTTCGCCTTGCATTTCCAAACACAAATTAATCGATCCGAGCCTGGTTTCAGCCACAGACCCCATAGCATCTCCCTTAATTGTGCAAGCCTCTCCAACAAAGTTGGCAACCCACCTATCAGTGGGGTGTTGATACAAATAAGCCGGCTTGCCCTGCTGAATGATTCGTCCATCATTCATAACAGCTACCTGATTCCCGAGTGCAAATGCCTCATCTTGGTCATGCGTAACGAAAATACTCGTTACACCTAACTGTTTAAACAAGTCCGATACTTCCTGCCGCAACTCCCCTCGCAAACCGGTATCAAGGCTAGAAAAGGGCTCATCTAAAAGTATTGTTGCTGGTTTTGGAGCCAACGACCTGGCAAGAGCGACGCGTTGCTGTTCTCCTCCGGATAGGGAGGAAGGATACCTGTCCGCAAGTAAAGAAANGCCAACCATTTCTAAAAGCTCACCTACATCATCAGACGGATCCTTTCTTTGTGCTTTAGGCAACCCAAAGACAACATTTTCATAAACCGTCAAGTGAGGAAACAAGAGCCCAATCCTGAAANACCATACCAACGTCTCGTTGTTCGGGCGGAATTTCAACTTGNCTTCCAGAGACTTCCTGGCCGCAAAGAAAAATCTTGCCATCAGATATGGGTTGTAAACCTGCGATAGCTCTAAGGAGCGTTGTTTTGCCGCATCCACTAGGTCCTAGAATTACGAGACATGACCCCTTTGGTGCTGAAACGCTCACATCATCAAGAATGCGTGCTTTCCCAATGTCAACAACTGCATTCATAACGCCCACACCATCGGATTCAACATCCAAAACCCCTGCGGTTGATAAGAGTCCATCATGTTTAGCGTCAAGCATGCTTTATATCTTAGCTCCGCTTGAATAATTCGGCTATCGCGGCGAGAGGTTTCGCTCCGGAAAGATCACCTCTTAGAGAAGAGAGGTAAGGTCCATTACCATTAGACCAGTCAGGAGACCGATGACGCTTACATTCAATACCGTCATGTGCCATTTGTATTTATGATCTGAGGAATGAAATCTCTTAATGCTATAAAGGTTGGCAGTTATCCCAATAATGCTTGCAACAAGGCCAATTCCTGAGCCGACACCTGACGCTACACCTAGTATTGGTGCGAAGATAGGAAAAATAACATACGTGAAGGCGCACCGAATCCCAGAAATGACCATGGCGGTTGAAAACGTGTTTTGGGCCTTCGCTTGTTGACTTATCTGAGCCTTACCGGCAGTTTCCGAAACACTGTTTCCCACAGAGCTAATCCTAGCTGGCATTTTCTGAAACTCTAACCAAAATATAGAGACATTACCCGTCAAAGTTTAACTCTCACTAACCAATTACGAGTCTCCAAAGTGCGGTTACCGCAGCCGCAATAATGACCACAAATACAAACGGGACACGCTTCGATAGTGCAATGATCGCAGCAACAACTCCAGCGATGCGCGCATCAACTACTATTTGATCATCGTTTGTGATGGTGCTGGTCATTACAAGAGCAGCTAGGAGCGGCGTTGGTATGAGCGTCGCAAATCTTTTAAGCCAAAGAGGTAGAGAGCGGTCATTCGACAATAAAAGCGGGCCAAATGCCTTGAGTACGTAAGTACCTCCGGCCAGAGAAACCATGACAATAACTGCGTTACTCATTGTGATCCCTGTCTCTCCATGGACGAAGAAAGATAACAGCTGAAGCCGCTGCAATTACTGGAATTCCTGGTGGGACGAACGGAACCAGAATAAAAGCTAAGACAATTCCAATCACTGCAAGTTTTCGATGATCATTTGAAGAAAACTTTGGCCAGACGAGGCCAAGAAATGCTGCCGGTATCGTCGCATCTATTCCAAGGTCCTCTATGAGCGTCCCTGTTCCTGACAAAAGAGCAACTCCAACCCAGGTCATAAAATTCCACAAAATAAAAACACTAAGACCTGCCCACAGATATCCATATCGGCGAAGGGCATGCGATTCTTGACTAGAACCTACGGCAGTAGCTTCATCAATCATCAATTGAGAAGTTAGTGCTCTCCATAAAAGCGACCCCTGCAAAGAAGGGGCCATAACAACCCCGAATGCCAATGAACGCAGGTTCAGAAGAAGCCCTGCTATTACAGCGGCAATAATTGTTCCACCTTCAGCTAGAACGGTTACTGCAGCGAACTGAGATGACCCGCCAAAGACAAAGCTTGAAAAGCCAAGCGCTTCCCACGTACCCAAACCTGCTTCTGTACACAGTGCCCCAAAGGCAGCGCCGAAGGGTGCCACTGCAAGTCCAACAGAAATAGCCTGCATGCGAATCTTTCGGCGTATAGCGATGAGTTCAGACATAGCTCAAAGGATAGGGGGAAGTGATGTCGTTCTTGACAGTAAGAAGTGGCAAAGCCCTAATGGAGATGCTGATTAACCAGCGATTAAGCTTCCTATCGCCCAAATAGAAACTATCAAACCGATGAGTATCATCACTATCGACCTTCCGAGGGGGGGTCTTTCATAATCACTATCTTTAGGAGCTCCTCGAGTGTTAAAAACCGCCATTAAATTCCCAACAGCGAGCGCTCCACCAAAAGCTAATGCAAGAAGCACGAGAAGATTTTCACCTAAAAACATGCTTCTAGTTTAGAATTCTTGAGCTGGTGGGCCATCTGATCCTGGTTTCGCCATGTCGACAAATTTTGTGAAATGAGGGAGGAACGCCAAGCGCACTCTATCAGTAGGTCCAGACCGGTGCTTCGCTATCTGCACCTCCGCCATACCGGTATCAGGGCTCTCAGGGTCATACACCTCATCACGGTAGAGGAACATCACCACATCAGCATCCTGTTCTATTGCTCCAGATTCTCGGAGGTCAGACAACATAGGCCTTTTATCTGTACGGGATTCAAGGTTACGGCTGAGCTGGGAAAGAGCCATCACAGGGCATTCCAACTCTCGAGCCAAGATCTTTAACCCACGGCTAATTTCAGATATCTCAACTTGTCGGTTCTCAGCTCGATCACGCCCACTCATCAACTGAAGGTAATCAACAACAACGAGTCCAAGGTTCCCTATACGGCTCTTTAACCGTCGAGCTTTCGCTCTAATCTCCATGACTGTTGTATTTGGATTGTCATCTATCCATATCGGAGCTTCAGCTAAACGACCGACAGCATGACTGATTTTTGTCCAATCGCTATCATTCATCTTCCCTGTTCGTACCTTGCTGGAATCTACTCGTGCTTCCGTACACAGCAAGCGTTGGCTAATTTCAAGCTGGCTCATTTCTAGAGAGAAAAACAATACGGGTGAATTTGCGTTCATAGCGGCATGAGTAGCGATGTTCAAGCCAAAGCTTGTCTTCCCCATGGCAGGGCGTGCTCCTACAACGATCAGGTTATTTGGTTGTAATCCAGCGAGAACGCGGTCAAGATCGGTAAATCCCGTTGGCGTTCCAGTAACTTCGCTTCCATGCTCAACTAGGTATTCGAGCCGGTTTAAACCATCATCCAGCAAGGAGCGAAGCTCAACAAAGGTATCTTCTGCTCTTCCCTGGGCAAGATTGAACACGAGTGTCTCTGCTTCATCTAGCGCCTTCACAACGTCGTCGGGTTGTGAGTACCCAATCTCCGCTATTTCTGAGCCTGTACCAATAAGGCGACGTAGCTGAGCATGGGAATGCACAATCTTTGCATATTCAGTGGTGTTAGTTGCCGCTGGTGTACTTGCTTGCAACTCTATTAACGTTGCATTGCCACCAATACCGTCTAGTAGGTTCGCTCGAGCGAGCTCATCGGCCACAGTGACAATATCGGCAGGTTCTCCGGCACCAAAAAGTGACGTTATAGCGTTGAAAATATGTTGGTGGGCTGGCTTGTAAAAATCNTCAGCAGTGATGACCTCGATCGCATCAGCAACAGCGTCTTTGTTCATTAGCATTGCGCCGATCAATGACTCTTCTGCGGTGAGGTTATGTGGGGGTACGCGTTGGGATCGTCGTTGAGCCGGCGCGGCAGCGGAAGGGACCTCAGGTGATAAAAATTGATCAGACATATTTATTACTAACTATAGAACACGGTGGGTATGACAATTTCTGTTTTAGCTACCGCGAGTTACTAAGAATGCCTGACTGCAGCGTGGAACACAAGAGGACAAATTGGGGATTAGTTGTGTTTATTTTCTTTTTTTATCCACAAGGGTTGTGGGTTTGTTTTTTTATTCTTGATCAGGTGATTTTTTGTTGTATTCAACATCAGCAAATGCGTCTGTATCAAAGACATAGAACAGTCGGAGTGTTTCTTTTCGGGTGTTAGTGATGTTCTGTTCCACCAGGAATGTAAATCACGTCACCTTTGGCAACTCGTGTTTTCTCGTTGGGCAGTTTTGAGTGCGGCGAATAATGGGCTAGTCAGGCAATCGCTTTATTCGCTATCTGCCACCACTTCAATAGTGATGGAGAGTTCAACATCTGGATGCGGTCGAGCCGTCACTTCATATGTCCCGATTTCCTTAATAGTCTCAGATAGTTGAAGGTCTTTGCGATCAAGTGTCACATTTGCTTGGGCTTCTAGAGCAGTTGCAATATCAGAAGTAGTAACTGATCCAAAGAGTTTTCCGCCTTCACCTGCGTTCATGCTGATAGTGATTGATTTCTCAGTTAAGCGGGATGCCATTTCTTCAGCAACAGATCGTTCTTCTGCCGCTTTTAGTTCCCGTGAATTTCTCATCCGTTCGGCTTCTCGCTCGGCGCCAACAGTAGCTTTAAATGCTAGACCTTTTGGTATGAGCTTATTTTGAGCAAATCCGTCTGAAATGTCGACAATGTCCCCCTTATAGCCAACTCCATCAACATCGGTTCGTAGTACAACTTTCACTCTGGAGTCTCCTCTTTCATAGCTTCGTTAGGNGTATCTACTTCCNCTTCNTTANGAGTNTCTACTGCTTCAGGAGCAGATGTTTCCATTTCTGGTTGTTGTGGAACTTCAACATTTATTAGNTCTTCATTTTCTGAAGGCGCCTCATTTTGCTCCTGTGTTGGTTCAGGATCTTTTCTCGGTGGTCGATCATCTTTAGGCGGTCGGTTATCGTCCCTGTTTCTATCATCTCTGTTTCGGCGGTCTCCTCCGCGCCCTCCACGTTGAGTTGTAATTAGATTTTTGTAAGGAAGCAGGGCCATCTCACGGGCATTCTTAATTGCCATAGCAACATCTCTCTGTTGTTGTGCGCTGTTACCAGTAACACGACGAGCTCGTATCTTGGCCCGGTCGGAAACAAAACGTCGGAGTAAGTTGACATCTTTCCAATCGATGTACTCAATCTTTTCCTGAGTAAGGATAGAGACCTTCGGTTTGCCGCGTCGGGCATCATGAGCNGGTTTCATACCTTTTCTTTTTTTGGTTGGAGGCATTCTTTACTTCTTTCTAGAAAGGTTCTTCATTTGGGTCATACGCTGGAGGTTCTTGNGGAGCGGGNGCTGAACCACTACCAAAATCTCCACCGNNGCGTTCATTTCTGGTTACTTGTGCTGTAGCCCATTTAAGGCTTGGACTAACTTCGTCTGCCTGTATCTCGACTTTTGATCGACTTTGTCCGCTATCTCGATCATCCCAAGATTGGTAATCCATNCGTCCATAAACAACAACACGCATTCCTTTAGTCAAAGTTTCAGCACAATTCTCTGCGAGTTCGCGCCAGCACGTGACGTTAAAAAAGTGGGATTTATCTTCACCCCCATTAGGGCCAGATCTTTGATTCCAAGCGACACCCAAACTGCATACTGCAACGCCAGACTGAGTAAATCTCAGTTCTGGATCACGAGTAAGATTCCCTACGATTACGATGTTGTTGTCAAATGCCATGATCTTAATTCCTTGCTACNTGNTTCGCTTGCTACCAACCTAGTCAACTTTTTTCAATTAGTCCTCGCCGAATCGCTTCCTGTTCAGGAAGGCGAATAAGTTTGTGTCGAACAACTTCATCAACGAGACGTAATTGTCTTTCAAGCGGTTCCATATCTATTTGTCCTGTTGTCATCTCAAGAACAACATAATGGCCTTCGGTTTTGTGGTTGATTTCGTAAGCGAATTTACGTTTTCCCCACTTATCGGTTTTTGCTATTTGCCCATTTTGGCCTTGGATCCAGGCGTCAACATCTTGGACAATTTCATCAACCTTGGCGTCTTCTTCNTCGCCNTCAACAATGATCATGATTTCGTAAGCTCGTGTAGTCACAACGAGTATGTACCTCCTCTGGACCCGCATGCGGGGCCCCCAATGGTANNTGGGGGCAGGTTAATTTGTTCTAGTAAGCGTAGTGGCTTTACGTATAAATACCGACCTACCAGCTTCCTAAAGGATTGTCCTTGAGTGAGTCTGGCTTGCTATAGAGTCCGAGCGTTTCGATCTCATCATCAGATAATTGATAGCTTTCATCCTGCGTTGGGAAGTTTTTGCAACGAACATCATCTGCGAATGACTTTAATGCTTCGATTGTCGTTTCTTTGAGGTTTGCGTACGTGCGAACGAATTTGGGTTGCAAGTCGTGGTTAATACCTAGAAGGTCATGGAAGACGAGGACTTGCCCGTCACAATCAGGTCCTGCCCCAATACCAATAGTTGGGATATCTATTGATTCTGTGATGAGTTTGCCAACTACCGAGGGTACGCACTCGAGAACTATTCCGAAGCACCCTGCGTGGGCAAGTGCTTTCGCTTCATTTGAAATAGTAATTGCAGCGTTCGTTGTTTTTCCTTGAATTTTATAGCCACCTAACGACAAGATGGACTGCGGGGTCAATCCAAGGTGTCCCATCACGGGGATTTCTGCTTTGCATATGGCTTCGATCATCGGAATACGGTCATAGCCGCCTTCCAGCTTTACAGCTTTTGCTCCAGCTCGGATTAGTTGAGCTGCATTCTTAACGGTTTCCTCAGGAGAAATGTGATAGGTAAGCCAAGGAAGGTCGGCAACGACAAAGGCATCGGGTTCTGCTCTGGCGACAGCGGCGGTGTGATGCGCCATGTCATCGATGGTAACTTTTAGTGTGTCATCGTATCCGAGGACGACCATGCCGAGACTATCGCCAACGAGGATAATATCTGCTCCGGCTTCTGTAACCATT
>PAEG01000064.1 GCA_002703045.1 Acidimicrobiaceae bacterium | reverse complement strand
GACCCTAACATCTTGCTCTCCCCCA
Organism: Acidimicrobiaceae bacterium; assembly: GCA_002703045.1. Taxonomy (GTDB): domain Bacteria; phylum Actinomycetota; class Acidimicrobiia; order Acidimicrobiales; family UBA8592; genus UBA8592. The sequence goes on along the minus strand of PAEG01000064.1, from coordinate 17,228 downwards.
TCACAAAATGCACCACTAAGTGGTCATTAGATATTTTTTATATAGATTCCCATATCGGAGGAAAGCGTCTCCAAATCTTATATTGTGGTGCGGTCATGAAAGAGCAGAAAATCATCCGAAACGTAGCTATTATCGCCCATGTTGATCACGGGAAAACAACGCTAATAGATGGAATGCTCCGTCAATCCGGCGCATTCAGTGAATACAAAGAAACCCAAGATCGAGTAATGGATTCCATGGATATAGAAAAAGAACGTGGAATAACTATCTTGGCTAAAAACGCTGCTGTCCAATACAAGGGAACAAAGATCAATATTCTTGACACCCCAGGACACGCAGATTTCGGAGGTGAAGTTGAACGAGCCCTAAAGATGGTAGATGGGGTCCTACTCCTTGTTGATTCGAGCGAAGGGCCATTACCGCAAACACGTTTCGTTCTTCAGAAGGCACTATCTCAAAACTTGCCCGTTGTTTTAGTCATTAACAAAATAGACCGGCCAGATGCTAGATGTGATGAAGTCATTGACGAGGTATACGAATTATTCATCGACTTAGATGCCTCCGATGATCAAATAGATTTCCCCATTATCTATACAGATGCTCGGAAAGGAACCGCTACTACTGACCTTGAAAACTCCGGCACTGACCTAACCCCACTTTTTGAAATGCTAATTAAAACCATTCCAGAGCCTTCCCACGACCCTGATCACCCCTTTCAAGCTTGGGTAACGAATCTTGATGCCTCTCCGTACGTAGGCCGAATAGCTATCTGCCGAATCATGCACGGAACTATCAGCAAAGGCCAAAATGTATCATGGTGCAAAACCAATGGTGATATCGCCCAAGCCCAAATAGCGAACCTTTACGTTACGGAATATTTAGAGCGCGTTGAAGTTGAAACTGCCCACGCAGGTGAGGTAATCGCTATATCAGGTATCGAAGGCATCACAATCGGGGAAACGCTTTCTGACATTGATAATCCAAAGGCCTTGCCGGTAATTACGGTAGATGAACCTACGCTGTCAGTGACTATTGGAACCAACTCGTCTCCTCTGGCTGGAAAGGAAGGGGACAAACTTACTGCCCGGCTAGTTAAATCAAGGTTAGAGAAAGAACTTGTTGGAAATGTATCTATTCGGATGCTTCCCACTGAACATCCTGATGCTTGGGAGATTCAAGGACGAGGAGAATTACAACTCGCTATTTTGGTGGAGATGATGCGACGAGAAGGGTTTGAACTTACAGTAGGCAAACCTGAAGTGGTCACTCGAGACATCGATGGTGTCCTTCATGAACCAATGGAATATTTAACTATTGACATACCTGAAGATTACGTTGGGCCGGTAACGCAACTTCTCGGCAGTCGTAAAGCCCGTATGGAAACAATGACAAATAACGCAAGTGGTTGGGTTCGACTTGAATATATTGTTGCTGCTCGAGCTTTAATCGGGTTTAGGACCGAATTCCTTACTGAAACTCGGGGCACCGGATTACTGCATCATGTTTTTAATAGCTACGAACCTTGGATCGGGGAACTACGCACGAGAACAACAGGCAGCGTCGTATCGGACCGGTCTGGATCTGCTACGACATATGCTATCGCCCCCCTGCAAGAACGAACTTCGTTGCTTATAGAACCAGGAACCACAGTTTATGAAGGAATGATAGTTGGAGAGAATTCGCGGCTTGAAGACATGAATGTCAACATTACAAAAGAGAAAAAAATGACTAACGTCCGTGCCGCCGCATCAGATAATACGATTCGCCTGACTCCTGCTAGAATTTTTTCTCTTGAGCAAGCACTCGAATTTATCGCCGTTGATGAGTGCATTGAAGTAACTCCTAAAACTATTCGACTTCGTAAAACTAAACTCGCAATGACGGATAGAGCGAGAGAGTCTAAGCGATTACGAAGTGAGAGTCCCGATCACCCAAGAACCTAAGGCCAGTTGTTATAGGGCGCCGCGTTCAATATTATTGTTTATTATGGACTGGGGGGATCAATGAAAACTCATCAGATCACTGGGCATATCGGCGCTGAAATATCTGAAGTTGATTTAAGCAACCTTGACGATGGTCAAATAGCTTCGATTAAACAAGCTTGGCTAAGCCATAAAGTTCTTGTCTTCCGAGAACAAAACATTACGCGAGAGCAGCACATTGCTTTTGGAAGGAATTTCGGCGATTTAGAAATTCATCCTTTCGCACCAAGCCCAGAGGNTCACCCAGAGATCGTTNNAATAATATCCAACGAGAAAGTACAGTATGCGGCGTCTAACTGGCACTCTGANGTGACGTGGAGGCAGGAGCCCTCCATGGGGTCAATACTTCGTGGCCGAGTNATNCCTGATGTTGGNGGAGACACGTCATTCNCNAATGCTGCTGANGCCTATAAACGACTNGAGCCTGATGTAAAGACCCGTGTTGATTCTCTCTATGCNATACATGACTTCTCTCGNACGTTTGGACGAGGAATGAGCCCAGAGGAGCGGCAGAAAAAGCAAGAAGAATATCCTCCAGCCCGACACCCTGTAATTAGAACACACCCTGTTACGGGTGAGAAAGCAATCTACACCAACAGGCCNTTCGTCTCACATATAGANGGAATTGAAGATGATGAGAGCCGATATTTACTTCGNNTCCTTGAGCAGGCGATGATTGACCCTTCAATTCAGTGTCGAGTCAAGTGGAAAGTTGATACGGTCGTCATGTGGGATAACAGAATTGTGCAGCATCAGGCATCGAATGACTTCTACCCTCAAACAAGGCATGTCGAACGAGTTACTGTAATGGGCGATAAACCCTTTTAACTACTCCATAACGTTTACCTATAAGAAATCGNCATCTACNCTAAGAGCGCCACACATCACAGTTAACAAANTNCGAGCTTNGGACTATGCTTGGCCAATGGAGTCACAGCCTGAAACAACNCATACCGTCAGGACCTGGGCTGGGGCTAGAGAAGCTTACCGTTCTAAGCTCCTTCGTCAGGCGCTCTTTGATGGGAGCGTGGTAATGGACGATGTCCTTATCAATCTCCACGGTGATGAACATCGTGATCGTCGCCGCATAGAAAATCCATTGTTTCGCCGTGACGTCCANCTNGAGTACGAACGTAAAGAATTTCCCCTCATNCTTCAGGCAGCTCTAGCTCCCCATCTCANAAGTGGACGGTGCGAGTTAATGTCTTTCTCACACCAAATAATGCTTAGCTTGAGTTGCGTAAACGCTGGAATTGACCGCGAGATCGGAAATCAGGAAGAATCAGATCGACTATTAGCGCTGCTTTNCGAGTTTATTGAAGGGGCGAGAATACATCACTATCAGGGCGATCGAGAAAAGAAAGTTTCTGAGATCGCTAATGCTGTTTNTGCATTCGAAGACGAATTCGTTCGCCCTTCCGTCGAAAGNCGAGAAGCTATTACGAATGATGGTGGAGTATTGCCTCGGGACGTACTAGCTGCACTTGTTGCCAATACAGAACTTTCGATACCCATCATGAGTCGTGAAGTAGCCTTTTATCTTACCGCAGGTGCTTCAACTAGCGCTGTCGCCCTCACCAATACAATCNACAATCTCTTATCTTGGCTAGAAAGCAACCCAAATGACCGATACCGCTTGATAGAAGACCAGTCATTTGTCCGCCAGTGCATCCTCGAAACGCTTCGCCTGTCGCCGATAAGCCCAATTGGTGGACGCNGAGCNACTGAAGATTTTNTACTCGCAGATGGNACAAAAGTACNGTCCGGAGATCGCGTGGACATCGATATTGAGGCTGCGAATAGAGATAAATCGATTTTTGGTACCACTGCTGATGAATTTNACCCCGATCGACTATTNCCCGACGATGTGCCCAGACACGGATTTAGCTTTGGCCACGGAATGCACCACTGCATTGGTTCAGAGTTAGCTGGAGGGGTTGAACCAGATCTAGAAGAAGGCTTTAATCAGCGCCTATTTGGCCTAGTTGGAGTCGTTGTCCATGAATTGATTCGCCATAATATCCGCTTGGACCCAGAAGAACTTCCTGTCGTGGAAACTNCAACAGCCCGAAAAGCATACNGAAGGTTCCCTGTCTTGCTCGGNCCTAGCTAAACGANAGAAAGCTAAANCCCCAGANTCAATCAATCCATAANCCNNCACCTCAAAGGATNTATNCCATGACTTCTTGTGAAGAAGAGATCCANTTATTATCATTATCTATTACTNGTTANGGNCCTACATGAAGATACANCCACTTAGTGAACACATAGGNGCTGAAATTTCTGGCATTCAGCTAGATAATCTAAATCAAGATGCAGTAGCTGAAATTAAGCAGGCTTGGCTTGAACATAAAGTACTTGTCTTTAGGGACCAGAAGATCTCCACTCAGGCCCATATAGCATTCGGGAAGAATTTTGGGGAGCTAGAGATCCACCCTTTCGCAGATAATCTCGAAGACCACCCTGAAATTATCGTCTTGGAAGCCGGAGGGGACTCGCCAAGACAGAATTACAATGCTGCAAAGGACTGGCATATAGACGTCTCATTTCGCGAGAAGCCACCTATGGGGTCAATCCTCAGAGGAAAGGTCATCCCTGCAAAAGGTGGAGATACTCAATTCTCTAATGCTGCAGCAGCCTACGAGAAGCTTCAACCCGAGATAAAGGCTCGTGTCGATAAATTGTCNGCGGTCAATGATTACACAAAAATGTTTGGCCCCACAACGCGATTTAACAGCGAAGAAAGCCANGAAGACAANATTAAGGAATTCCCTCCTGTCCTCCATCCTGTCATTCGTACCCATCCAGAGACCGGAAAGCGGTCAATCTTTACCAACAACTTCTTCACATCACACATCGAAGATGTCGACGGTGAAGAAAGCGACTACCTACTGAGTGAATTAGCTGAGGCGATTCGTGACACGAGTATCCAATTTAGGGTCCAGTGGGAACCTGAAACTTTTGTCATGTGGGACAACAGGTGCGTCCATCACGTAGCAACAGATGATTTTCTGCCCCTATTTCGAAGAATGGAACGAGTCACAATCTCTGGCGACCGGCCATACTAACAACGTAGAATCACTAACGTGCTGCCGGCATCCACTTCTTACCAGCCGTCTCATCAATACGCCCTATCAATACATCGCCGACAGAATCTACTAGCTCGACGAACCTAGCCGATCTCTCTTCACCCAAGTACTGCCAAGCCAGCGCCGCGGCTTCATCAAGCTTCTCCTCGAGCATTATCCTGTGGGCGATACCTTCATCATTAACTTTTCCATCTTGCGCTAATCCACGCTGCTCTAATTTGGAATACGCTTTTTCTAGCAGTACATCATCTGCTCCGCGGCTACGAGGTAGCCAATCATCGTCATAGCCTCTCCAGGCACCATCAAGAACACCCGATTCTGCCCCCGAAAGCCCATCGGCTATTTGAATAGCCCAATGGGTATCTCCTCGCCATTCGCGAATGCAATTAACGGCAAGCCATGCATTAAGAAGCGGTTCATCTGGCCGCCGGTGCGGAAGTTGAGCAGCATAGAGTGCTCTACCCGAAATAGGCAATGAGTCAGCAGCAGCCCATAACTGCTCCGACATCGACGATAACTCATCACAAATACTTGGCGCATACTCTTTCAACCCCCGCAAAACAGCGGCATCACGAATCCTGACCACATCCTCTATGGTTCCACATGCACCAAGCTGCTCATAGCTAGCACGAATGAAGTCAGGGTGAATAGAGTAATACGCTGCTATAACTACATCAGCGCCAGCATCACCTAGCTGTCCGGCACGAGTGGTGACATAGTATCCAAAACCATTGGGAATTCCTAAGGCGGTATATTGTTCTATTCCATTCGGATCCCAGTAGATCCACCCAATCAATCGATGAGATGAGAACGCTGCTCGTCTACTTAAATCCCGCCAATCAGTCATGCCATCCTCATACTAACCATAAGTCTTTAAGATCCTGAAAAAGATTACAGAGTTCTCTTCTATTCGATAAGAACGGACTAAGAAGTACAATACTGCTTTAAATGGAGTAACCTAAGGCTAATCATTATGAGGATTCGAGGGGTCTGGCCCTGTGACAATCCGCCAACCGACTTATTTAAGAACGGTGGCAACGCCAGAGGCGATGATAGGGGTCATGTGAAAAAAATATCTAGGCAAGTTTCGGAGATACATACAGAGTTCTCATTTGAGCTCTTCCCACCCAAGTCAGAGATTGGTGAGAAGAATCTACTTAGCCAAATTCATCTCGTCGAACGCATCAAGACCAGAGCCATCTGCGTGACTTCCGGTGCTGGTGGTAGCGGAAACGACCGCACTCTTAAAACCATAAAATCTCTCGAAAATAATGTCAGTTCAAACCTTACAGCCCACCTTACCTGCATCGCAGCTACCAAAAATCAAACTCACCAGTCTTTAGATCGTTATGCACAAGAAGGCATATTTAATATCGTTGCTCTCCGTGGCGACTTAAACGAAGATCAGAATGATCTCACAACACTGGACAGCTACGGCAACGCAGCGAATCTCGTACGGGGAATACGGAACCGCAATGACGGTGATCAATTCCATATCAGCGTAGCTGGGTACCCGGAAACCCACCCAAAGGCAAAATCCAGAAAATCTGATTTAGAGAATCTAAAAGAAAAAGTTGATGAAGGCGCCGATTTGATATTGACACAGTTCTTCTTTGATCCAGTAACATTTTTTCAATTCATCGAAGATACCGACAGAGTAGGGATAAGCGTTCCAATTATCCCTGGCCTCGTCATCCCATCTAATTTTCACAGGGTTTTCAACTTCGCAGAAAAATGCGGGACACATATACCGGATTCGCTCGTTAAAAAATTTGATGGAGTTGAATCCGGATCCGAAACAGCTAACCGTATCGCTACAGAAATCACACTCCAACAATGCTCCCATCTATCAGAAAACGATATCCGTTCGTTCCATTTCTACACTTTGAATCGTTTAGATTTAGTCGTCCCAGTCTGTGAATTACTCCAAGAGGGTATATCATCTTCACCGAAACCAGTACATAGAAAACCATGACCGCTTCAAACCCCGACTCAATCAAATCATTTCAGAAAGCATTGAAAAAGCGTATTTTAATTTTCGACGGAGCGATGGGAACAAGCATACAGAACATGGAATTACCCTCCGATGCGTTCTCAGGTACCCGGTTCGCGGAACACACACATGATTTACAAGGAAACAATGATGTCTTGAGCCTCACACTTCCAGATGCCATTACATCAATCCATGATTCATTTCTAAGCTCTGGAGCAGACATTATAACGACGAACACTTTTAACTCTAACTCTATTTCTCAAAAGGAGTATGGGCTTGATGGCTATACCCACGAACTGAATAGAACTTCGGCACAACTTGCTCGATCGTGCGTAGATAAGCACCTAGGAACACAGTGGGTAGCTGGATCCTTAGGCCCGACAAATGTAACAACGAGCTTATCCCCCGACATAGACAGGCCAGAGAAACGCAGTGCCTCATTCGATGACCTTGTAAATACCTACAAGGAAGCTATAGAAGGGCTAGTTGAAGGCGGCATTGACTTTCTTTTAATCGAAACTGCCTTTGACACGCTAAATGCTAAAGCTGCGTATTGCGCAATTGCCGATTATAGAGAACAATTCAATTCCGACATTCCTGTAATAGTCTCAGGGACAATTACAGACCTAAGTGGCCGAACACTTTCCGGACAAACACCGGAGGCATTCTGGAACTCTGTCCGTCATATGGATCCTTTAGCTGTCGGTTTCAATTGCTCATTAGGTGCAAAAGACCTTAAAGGCCCAATAACAGAATTAGCCCGAGTAGCGGATGCCCCTATCTGTTTATACCCAAATGCCGGTCTTCCAAACGCATACGGAGAATACGATGAAACTCCAGAATACACAGCCTCGATAATCCACGAACTAGCATCCAATGGGATCGTAAACATCGTTGGCGGATGCTGTGGAACGACGCCTGACCACATCCACGCTATCGCCGACATCGTAGCTGGAGACGAACCGCGCGTGATTCCTAAAATACCTCCAGCGACACGACTTTCTGGCCTAGAACCTACAACAATTAACCAGCAAAGCTTACTTATAAATGTCGGTGAACGAACAAACGTCACGGGATCAAGAAAATTTGCAAACCTTATAAAAGAGAATACGTTCCATGCAGCTGCAGCTGTAGCTCGAGAACAAGTCCAAAATGGGGCCCAAATCCTCGATGTCAACATGGATGACGCAATGTTGGACTCAGAAAAAGCGATGGTGACTTTCCTACGGCACATCGCAACAGAACCAGAGATAGCAAAAATCCCGATAATGATTGATTCGTCTGACTGGTCAATTATAGAAGCCGGCTTGCAGCAAGTTCAGGGGAAAGCAATTGTCAACTCAATCAGTCTAAAAGACGGTGAAGAAGCGTTTCTCTCTAAAGCCAAAGAAGCCCGCAAATACGGTGCAGTAGTCATCGTTATGGCATTCGATGAAAAAGGCCAGGCCGACACTCTTGAAAGAAAGGTCAACATATGCGAGAGGGCATACACGCTGTTAACCAGCAAAGGCCATTTTCCAGCCGAAGATATTATCTTGGATCCCAATATTTTCGCAGTAGCTACCGGAATCAAGGAGCACGATAACTACGGTAAGGATTTCATTGACGCTGTAAAAGAGCTTCGAAAACGCTGCCCTAATGCACAGGTGTCAGGTGGGGTAAGCAATCTCTCTTTTTCATTTCGTGGCAATGACACCCTTCGCGAAGCGATGCATACCGTATTTCTATATCATGCCGTCCAAGCTGGCCTAAACATGGCAATCGTTAATGCAGGTCGCTTACCAATTTACGAAGATATCCCCGCTGACTTACGCTCAGTTATCGAAGACGTAATATTTAACCGCTCTGATAAGGCAGCTGGCCTGCTATTAGAGGCGGCCAAAGGATCAAACGAGTCTTTTCTCGTTGAAAAAGAAGGTGATTCTTGGCGCGATATGGAAATACTTGATCGCCTCGTTCACTCTATCGTTCAAGGGATTGATGAATTTATCATCGCTGACACTGAAGAAGCCCGTTCACTATTCCCAACTGCTGTCGAAGTGATCGAAGGTCCGCTAATGGACGGAATGAATATCGTCGGGGATCACTTCGGGGCAGGAAAGATGTTCCTACCACAAGTCGTGAAAAGCGCACGTGCAATGAAAAAAGCTGTTGCCTACCTTGAGCCTTTTATTGAAAGTGAGGGGGGCGAAAGAAGAAACGCCGGAAAAATTCTTCTGGCTACTGCGCGCGGTGATGTTCATGATATTGGAAAGAATATCGTCGGAGTAGTCCTTCGTTGCAATAACTACGAGGTCATTGATCTTGGAGTCATGGTCCCCGCTGAGGATATCATTAATGAAGCAAAAAATAATAAAGTAGATGTCGTCGGAATATCTGGCCTTATAACACCCAGCCTCGGAGAGATGATTTACTTGGCAGAAAGAATGGAAATTGAGAAATTAAATGTTCCGCTGCTCATTGGAGGGGCAACAACTAGCAAACTACATACTGCATTAAAGATAGATACCGCTTATGAAAGCAATGTTGTTTATGTCAACGATGCATCAAGGGCAGTAGGTGTCGTCTCCCAATTACTAGATGGGACGCAGGACTTTAAGGAGGAAATTACTAAAGAATACGCAGCTGTGCGCCTTGCCCACGACAAACAGCAAACTTCACAACCAATTGATCTTGAAACAGCTCGAAACAACTCAGCAAATATAGATTTCCCCTACGAGGGTATGTGTTCACCTACTTTTTTGGGTACGAAAGCCATTGACGATATAAACATTCGAGAACTAGTGCAGTTCATAGATTGGACGCCGTTCTTCCGCACTTGGGATCTAGTGGGAAGTTACCCGCGCATCCTTAACGATGAGATTGTTGGCGATGCTGCGAAAGATCTCTATTCTGATGGGATTTCAATGCTTGAAGAAGTTATCGAAAAAAATTGGATTACCCCTCGCGCAGTAATTGGTTTCTGGCCAGCAAACAGTATTGGTGACGATATTGCAGTTTTCGACCATAAAAACAAAGACAACCAAATAGCGACTTTACATACTCTTCGCCAACAGGTTCGCCATAGTGACAGCAGGCCACATTATGCGCTCAGCGATTTTATTGCGCCAATTAAAAGCAAGGACGATGACCATATAGGAGCATTTGTCGTGAGTACCGGCCATGGTATCGATTCCCACTGTGAGAAGTTCTCTGATGAAGGCGATGATTACCGAGCAATAATGCTGCAAGCTCTTGCGGATCGATTAGCTGAGGCATGCGCTGAATATCTTCACCATAGAGTCCGAAATAACTACTGGGGTTATCAGAAACTCGAATTCACTAATGAAGAGCTGATACGCGAACGCTATCAAGGCATTCGTCCAGCACCTGGCTACCCAGCTTGTCCGGACCATACAGAAAAAAGCACTATCTTTTCGCTCCTAGATGCTTCTGATTCCATCGGTGTTCACTTAAGTGAAACTTTTATGATGTCTCCAGGTGCATCTGTTTCCGGTTTGTATTTCGCGCATCCGAGCAGTAGATACTTCGGCGTTAGGAAAATAGGCCGAGATCAGGTTGAAGACTACGCAAAGCGAAAAGGAATGCCCGTTAATGAAATCGAACGTTGGCTTGATCCAGTGATTTCCTAGCGCAGTTAGCCAGCGCTTTTACCAAATTTCCATTTGGATCGACGTCACTGTAGAGTTGATGTGGGGAGATAGCATGACTCAAATACTTGGGCAGTTCTGTATAAACGTTCGTGATATTGATAAAGCCCTTGAGTTCTGGGAGGGAGTATGCGAACTTCCCTTGCAACACCGTACTGAAATCCCTGGGGTACTTGAAGCGGTCTTGCAGGCGGAGCAAGGAGGATCACGAATCCAGCTTGCTCAACACCTTGACAACACTGAACCCATAGATATGGGAACAGCTATGTGGAAGCTCTACGTGAATACCTCAGACTGTCAACGATTATACGATCGCGCTATAGCTGCTGGATGTGAATCCGTGACAGAACCAACGAAATTGGAGCGATGGCCTGTAACCATAGCTTTCGTAAAGGATTTTGACGGATACCTTATTGAGTTCGTCGAGCATCATGAGGGGACACGACCAGGGGTACCCGATCCTAAACAGGACTCTGATACCTAGTCAGGGAACGCCAGTCTGAAAGGAAAATATGACGGATTCGATTACACAACTAAGAGCGAGTTTCACTTCTTTTCAGGACTCAACGAAAGAAGACTGGGAGCTGATTATGTCTCAGCGTGGAGCCCTAACAGATTCACTGCCTTCGCGAGTTCTCCAACAGTTGGAATTGCTTCGGAATGATTATGGAGGCTTCCCTGTCGATAGGCTCGAGCATAGTGTTCAGACGGCGACACGAGCAGAGCGAGATGGGAGGGACGATGAATATATTGTTTGTGCCCTCATACATGATGTTGGAGATATTCTCACACCCCATAATCATCCTGATCTTGCTGCAGCGATACTCAAGCCTTTTGTTTCAGAAGCTAACCATTGGATGGTTCAGCATCATGGAATTTTTCAAGGCTACTACTTCTGGCACTATTTAGGAGGAGATCGCAATGCTAGAGATGAATTTGATGGGCATGAACACTATGACCACTGTGAAGAATTTTGCGCTCTCTACGACGCTCCGGCCTTTGATCCTTCCTATAAGTCAAACCCCTTAGAGCATTACGTTCCTTTGCTTGAAAATTTCTTTACAGCTAACCCATAAGAAGTCAACGCTTACACAGAAGTAAAGATAAAAAACGCCTTTGATGCGAACTAACCAAATGATTCTAGATTATTTTCAGAAAGTAATAAACTCGTACTTAGCAGTCATCCCACATCAAACCTGAAGAGGTTCTTGGGGTACTAACAACTCCATTATCTACTCTAGAGACCGTCAACGTATAGGGAGCCCCATTCCCCCAGAGAGTAACCCAAACGTTTTGACCATGGAATTCTTGAGAAGTAAATGTTTCACTACTATTGCTTCCAGAAACTGTATGCGTTTTGGTTACCCACAAGGAAGATGGAGGATTACCGGAACCGACATTAGCTCGGACATCAAGCTTTACTTGCCATGAGTTAGGGGCACTGTCAGGGTTGCTCCAGTCGAATTCAACATCTGAGCATGACTTCGTAGTTTGGGTGATCGTCACTGGGGTATAGCTTGATCCTGGTGTTGGGGTAGGGGAAGGGGTGGATGGTGTTGGTGTTGGGTTAGAACCTGGGGTGGGAGAAGGGGTTGACGACGAAGGGTCATCAGGAACGCCCGCCGTACTTAGACCTCTATTCTCTAGTTCTGCAAGGTGTGCGTCACGTGTTCCTGACCCGTAAAACCCGTCAGCTGTTATACCCAAGACTTCCTGCAAGGCTATCGTTTTCTGACTTTGGCCCCATGTGTATGCGTCAATCAAAACGTTTACTATCTCACCTTCTGCTTCTGGTGTTGGTATGGGTTCATCATCTGGCGTAGGTTCAGGTGTTGACGTAGCTGTTGGCTCTTGAGTCGGCTCTGGGCTTGGCTCTGGTTCAGCTGGTGTAGGTGTTTCTCTAGGTTCTTCGGTAGCTATTGGTATTTCAGTAGGCTCATCTTCGACTAGAACAACGTCTTCAGAGTCCAGCCCTTCTTGAGCAATAGCTTCATCGTCACACGAGTCACCGCCACATGCATATGCAGCCAAAGTAAGCAGCGCCAATAGGCCAAGTAGAGTTTTTTTGGGGGGAAATGACACAGAATTACTTTAGATCATTTCAAATCAGAAGTCCGCGCAGGTGGCGTCTTTCTTCCCTCTATTTCTGTGGGCAGCTCTGATGGCCAAAATTGACTGTCATTTAGCTTCTATATAAGCTGATCATCGTTTCTATTAGGTAGGTGATTCATGGGAGTTGAAGGTTTACGTTTCGTTATTACTGGCGGGGCAGCAGGCATTGGCGAAGCAACCGCACAAGTAGCGGCAAGCAAAGGAGCCAGCGTTGTAATAGCTGATATTACAGACGAAGCTGGAGAAGCCGTAGCGGCTGGGATTCGCGATAACGGAGGGAAAGCGCACTATATCCATTGTGATGTGACCTCACCGGAAGATGTTCAAAATCTCATGGGCCAAGCAGCCAATGAATTGGGGGGCATAGATGTCATGCACAACAATGCCGGAATCCACGAAACAGGAATCGCCGACCCCGCAAACTGCGACCTTGAGAATATGTCTGTCGATACATTTAGAAAAGTCCTCGAAGTAAACGCTACAGGGCCATGGCTTTGCTCAAAGTATGCATTGCCGTATTTAAAGGAGAGCGAGTTACCATCGATCATTAATGCTGGATCAGTTGGTTCAGTTTCCGCATATCCACTATGTATTGCCTATGGCACATCAAAAGGCGGTATTAGGCTTCAGACTCAAAATCTTGCTGTTGATTTAGCGAAATACGGTATTCGAGTGAACTGTTATGGCCCTACTGCTATTGCTACTTCCATGGTTACAGAATTTGTAAAACAAGCTGAAGATCCTGCTGCGTTTGAGAAGAGCATGACGGGCAAGGGGTTAATCCCCCGCCTTGGATATCCAGAAGAGGTAGCTGAACTTGTCTGTTTCTTAGCAAGTCCAGAAGCTGGCTTCATCAACGGAGCCTACATTCCCATTGATGGTGGGCAGCTTGCGTGGCATGGACACATCGATGAACTCAACCTCTAAAGAACATACTGTGTTAAAATATTTTCATGAGCGATGATGTCTACGTTCATGGCCACCATGAGTCAGTCCTCAGATCACATACATGGCGAACCATTGAAAATTCCGCAAAGTATCTGGAGCGACACCTTGAAGATAAATCCAACCTTCTAGATGTCGGGTGTGGGCCAGGAACAATAACTATTGATTTTGCTAAGAGAATTCCAGAAGGGTCCGTGCTAGGCATTGACACCTCTCATGAGATCATCAAAAAAGCTCAAATCGCTTCTGAGGAATTCGGTTTCGACAACTGTTCATTTGCTACAGGAGATACGTACCATTTGGACTTTGAAGATAACACTTTTGATATTGTCCATGCCCACCAACTTCTTCAGCATCTGACTGACCCTGTTGCCGCTATTAAAGAGATGAGAAGAGTAGTTCGGCCCGGAGGGGTCGTAGCTCTCCGTGACGCAGACTATGGGGGAATGATTTGGGCTCCGGCAGACCCAAAATTCGACGAATGGATGAACCTTTATCAACAAATGACCAAGAAGAATGAAGTGACTGCAAATGCTGGACGTCACCTTTTCTCCTGGGTTACTCAAGCTTCCTTTTCTTCTGTCGAAGTAACTAGTTCCACATGGACATTTGCCACCCCAGATACCAGACAATGGTGGGGTGGATTGTGGGCGGAACGAATACAGAAATCAACTTTTTCTGATCAGGTTTTAGAACATAAACTGGCAACTCAAGATCTTCTCGACGGCCTATCTGAAGCATTTAGAAGGTGGGCGGAGCAGTCAGATGGTTTCTTTCTTGTACCTCATGGCGAGATAATAGCAATCAAGTAAATCAGAGAAGGTCCAATTCTGGATTTTTGTCTTTCTGTATCTGACATAATCTAGTTGGTGCCCTACATTTGTGGGAATAAGGGGGCTATATGGAGATTGGGTGGTTTATCGACGATTCACCGTCTAAATCCTTTCCTATCTACACAAGAGGAAATGTAGGTGAAGTTTTCCCTGACCCTGTTTCNCCATTAACGGCCGATCACACATGGCACGGTGCTGGAGATATCGGAATAAGAGATTTNATGTACCGCTTCACCATTGATCCAGATGAGGTCGACCCAGANAACAAGTTAATGTTTGAGATCTTCGGTGGNTACATGTATCTCAATTTGAGTGTGGCCAGGCTTATGGGNTCTCGNTCCTCTGGGATGACACCAGAGATGGTTGATATGGGGTTTTTCGGAAGCTCATCTGCATTACCTCCTTATCGGCCTCGCCCAAAAGATGAAGATGAACAGATAACGGCCCGCGTTGACGCATTGATGTTTGCATGGATGACCTCCACAGAATTTCCTAAAGTAGCAACGTTAACGGAAACCGTTGAATCGGTGGTGAAAGACCGTCCAGACTTATCATCTGTTGATGATATGACGCTTGTGCAAAGAACGCGAGACATGATGCCACTTTTCGCAGAGGTATTCTCAGCTCATAGTGAAGCCAGCGCTGCTGCATCAGTAACTATGGGGGCAATTACAGGTCTTGCCTTAGGGCTAGGAAAACCAGGNTTAGATTTGCGAATTGCGGGAGGGCTAGGAGGCGTTTCCTCTGCAGCGCCAAGCTTTGCCATGTGGCAGATTAGCCGAATCGTTCGGAACTCCCCTGTCCTTACTCAAGAATTTAACGCTGGCCTTAATGAACTTGAAGCTCGGCTACTAGCGGTCAAAGATACCGAATTCAATACTGCTTTCAGCAGACTTTTAGAACTTTACGGGTCGCGGGGCCCCAATGAATGGGAATTGCGTTCTCAAACATGGGAAACCNATCCTGAGCTTGCCCTTACTTTAATNGATCGGATGCGATTAGNNGAAGATGACCAAGATCCCCAAATTCGCCATCAAGAAGCGANAGAAAGATCTTCNATCGCTCTNTCTGAGCTCCGCACTATGGTCTCTNNCGATGAAANCTCAGCTGGAACACTTGANATTGCCGTTACATCGAGTTCAGTATTTATTCCAGCAAGAGAAAATGCAAAAACAGCGATTGTGAAAGTAGTTCATGAAGTCCGTTTGACTGCTCTTGAGCTTGGTCGACGCCTTGCTGAGGACGGTCGCCTTGAACATCAAAAGCATATTTTCATGCTCCAGGATAAGGAACTTGAGGAGGCTATTGCAGGGAATATGGCAAAAGAGGCATCTGATCGAGAGAAACAATATTTACAACTTTTTAACCTGACTCCTCCATTCTGGTTTGACGGGGATCTACCCCCGGCAGAAGAGTGGCAATCGATAGACACCAACTACCCTGACCGGAAAATTGTTCAGGGCATGGGAGGAAGCGCTGGGATCGCAATTGGTAAAGCTCGTGTCATCACTGACCCTTCTGATCCTATGGGCCTAGAACCAGGGGATATCCTTGTTGCTCCGATCACGGACCCAGCCTGGACTCCGTTATTTGTCCCTGCGGGTGGCGTTGTCGTTGATGTTGGTGCAACCATGAGCCACGCTGTAATTGTGAGCCGGGAATTAGGCATACCATGCGTTGTATCAGCAGCCGGAGCTACTAGCCGGATTCCTGATGGGGCTGAAATTAGGGTAAATGGTGATACAGGTACGGTAACGATCCTGTCTTGAAGTCACTCTAAGAACAGTTGGGGGCCCATTCAGGTTCAAGGTAACTGTTCTCCACCAACCAAGAAATAGCATCTGAGAGCGTTTCTTCAATGGGCCTCCATGAACCCAGTCCGCTGTCTTCTAGTATGTGCTTATCGTCACCTGGAACTATTCCTAGCATTATCTCCACTGCTTCCGCATCCACCATCTGCTCAAGAGCTTCGCGTGGGGTTGGAAGAAGAGCACGATCACGGCCGGTAACTTCAGAGATGACGGCATGGAATTCATCCCAATCCATGAAAGTCCCGCCTGCAACATAACGCTTTGGCCCAACTCCAGGTGTAAGTATTCCCACTATTGCCTGCGATAGATCTCTGACGTCGACGAGACACCACCCACCACTTGACAGACTCATCATGATTTCGCTTTGTAAAGTAGGGGCAAGATTAGCAGCCAATACGTTTAAGCCAAGATCGAGAGGTCCAGTGACTCCAGTTGGATATACAATTTTGATCGGAGCTCCATCAGCTTGCATTGATCTAGCATGCTCTTCAGCTATCGCTTTTGAAGCGTTATATGGGTTTCCACCTCCATGTACAGGATCTTCGCCTGATAACAAATCTCCGCTTGGTGGAAAGATTACTGACATTGTTGAAACATGAATAATCGGATCACAACCCTGCTGGTGAGCGGTATCGAGAATAAGTTGAGCTGCTGGTCCATTTACAGCAAGTGCCTGATCCATCTGGGAGGGATCTAGGCTCGTAAAAGCAGCTGCGTGGATACAAGCGCTACACCCTTCGAGAGAAGCTTGAACTGTTGCTGGATCTGCCATATCACCAATGACGTAATCAACTTCCGCTTCGATACTTTGAA
>PAEG01000063.1 GCA_002703045.1 Acidimicrobiaceae bacterium | reverse complement strand
CAATGGAAACCTCATCATAGGCTCACCCGGCCGCACCGTTTCAGGACTCGCAAACGCCGGAGCCTTCTACTACCTCGACCTCTAGAGATGAAGAGGAAGTCATATCGTCTTATCGCTTGGGGGCTCAGGAGTCNTGATGNCAGTGATCATAGGNCTTGANGCAGCAAGAACCGTCTAATTGCGATTTGATGAGATCTCGTGATTTAATTCTTCAAGACGAGNGAAAAATTTCTCTGCTGAGCGGAGTTTAATATCTTCGAAACCCCTTACTTCCTTAGCAAGAGCTGCCAGTTCAGTAACNAATTCNTAGTTNCCTTGGTCTAGAAGNTCGAAAGCGTTTTGCAAGGAAGATAGATATTGATCGCGCAATTCTCTNTCGATTTTTCTTACTTTCGCATATCCGAATAGNTCAAAGGGCGTACCTCGAAGGACTTTGGCACTAGCGAGAACTAGCATAAGGGGTTCGGCAATAGTGAATGGGATTTTAAGCTTNTTTTTCATTCCGAGCGCCCTAAGAAACGGAGGGTGAAGATGCCATCTGGCTCTTCCNGTNGAACCTTGCAGACTAGTCATTTCAGATTTTGTTTCTGCATCTAGAAATAAGCGAGCGACCTCATACTCATCTTTATATGCAGTCAGTTTATGAACTCCGCGCGCAACAGNTTCTACTAATTCGGTAACAGAATCGCTATCTTCAAGATACTGAGCCGCCTCTACGGCTNTTTTGACAGTAATTAAGAACTCTTCAGCACATTTACTATTTTGGAATCCGACAAGATCTCGGGAGAGAAAATAAAGCAACTCTCTGGTAGATGGCGACAGATTCAGGGACTTGATTAGAATTTCGAGTTTCTCTGGCAGTTCTTTCGGTTTCATCACAGGGGCTTGAGGAGCAGATGGGNTGAATTGTTTATCAACATTTGTAGGGTCATGCATCCATGCCCTTCCCCATTTAAACGCACTGAGGTTTTTTTGTACTGAAACCCCATTCAAGNCAATCGCTTCCTCAACCGATTCNGGAGAAACAGGAATGACACCCTTTTGGATAGCGACCCCAAGAAGAAAGATATTAGCTGAAGTAGCATCACCTAAAAGTTCNTCGCAAATGCNCGCCGCGCNCACATACACATTCTCTTCTTCATTTGTGAAAGAGGAGGCACGCCTNGCCAAGTCTGTTGCATCGGGTAATTGAGTATCTGGTTTCCCGACCATTGATCCTGTGGGCGTGGGTGAATCAGACGCNATAAGAACAGTATGGCCAGGTTTCGCTACCTTAAGAGAAGATTCGCTCGCGCCAACTAAAAGATCAAAGGCCAAAATAACATCAGCGCTTGCATCTGTTAAGAGATTAGATGACTTAGGAAGATCTCTAGATAACCGAATATCACTAACAACCGGCCCTGCTTTTTGTGAAAGGCCAGTCTGATCTAGTCCTCTAACTTCAAATCCATCGAGCATNGCTGCGGTCGATAAAATTTGTGCTGTAGTTACGACTCCTGTGCCGCCTATCCCAGCCATTCGAAGATCAAGAGCATTAGGGAAAAAGATCTTCTCCGGAACAGGAAGATCCCCGAAATTATTGGATTGCATGCTGTCAGATTGATCGTTTTCCTCTGGCTTTGTTGTAACAGTAATGAAACTAGGGCAGTCTCCTTCNAGACATGAAGCATCGAGGTTACATGATCCTTGTTCTATAAAAGTTTTGGGNCCTAATACTGTCTCTTTCGTTTGTACTGATAAGCAGTTGGAGACTTCCCCACAATCCCCACAGGCTTCGCAAATCCGATGATTTATGAGCACACGGAAGTCTGGCTGTTTTATGAGTCCGCGTTTGCGATGCCGACGTAATTGTGCGGCGCAAGACTGATCATGAATAAGAACAGTTACACCATCAAACTCTGATAAGTGTTCTTGCGCTTCGACAATACGTTCTCTGCCCCAGACTTCCACCCGGTCTGGGAACGATACCTTTTTATATAGCGCTGGCTCTTCAGTAGTTACGATAATCTTGGCGACACCTTGTGCGATCATCACCGTAGTGACATCTGGAACGCTTAAGACCCCTTTAGGATCTTGACCGCCTGTCATAGCGATCGTCCCGTTGTAGAGAAGCTTAAATGTGATGTTGCTTCCAGCAGAAACAGCTGAAGGAATAGCTAATTGCCCTGAATGAAAATAGGTCCCATCCCCAATATTTTGTATGAAATGTTTCCGATCTACGAATGGCTCCATACCGATCCATTGCATTCCTTCGTTTCCCATTGCGGTTACTCCAGAAATATCGCCAACTCGATCGTCATCCATTAGCAGCACCATTGTATGACAACCTATCCCAGCTCCAATTAAGGAATCGTCCGGAACTTTAGTACTTGTATTGTGCGGACACCCAGAACAGAAGTACGGGCTTCTTTGCACCTTAAGTGGAAGTAGATTCTTTATTTGCTTTTGTTGTTGCGGGGGTTGAAGCCTGCCAGAAATTTTTTGAGATAAACGTTCGTGAAGCCCTTCGAGCATGGCATTTGCGTCAAGGATTCCGTGGCTTGGCATTAAGATCCTCCCGTCGGGGTGATTTTTCCCTAGTACTCTTGGTTGATGTGCGCTGCCATAGAGAGCATCTTTGACTAGCCATTCTGCTGTAGGATTTTTTTCTTCAACTACGATTATCTCATCCAAACCATTTGCGAAGTTCCTAATATTTTGTGGGTCGAAAGGTATCGGAAGCTGAAGATGCAGTAAGCGAATTCCAGCAGAAGCTATTTCATGATGGCTTTTTAGGCCGAGTTCATTGAGGGCATGAATTACCTGATGATAAGTAAAACCACTGGAGATTATTCCTATCCAAGCATCAGGTGGGTTTACCGTTGTGGGGTTGAGCTCATTCGCAACAATATACCTTCGTACTAGCTCCGCTCTAGAAGTTCGAAGATCTCGCTCTAAATCTAAATTGTTTGGTGTAAGTAAATTAGCATCTGGCTGATGTAAATAAGGCACTCCATCAATCATTAAATCAGGGACCTTTGGCTGAACAACCGATGAAGACAAGTCGACAGTACCGCTTCCATCCGCAACTGCTGCAACTACTTTTAAAGCTGTCCATGCTCCGGTAATCCTGCTTAATGCAACCGCATGCATTCCAAGGGTCAATACCTCTTTAACATCACCCGGATAAAGGATGGGCATGTGGAGATCTACCAACGCTGCATCTGAACTTGAAGGCAGGGTTGAGCTTTTAGCCGCCGGGTCATCACCCACAATTGCCACCGCACCTCCGTGTCTCGAAGTGCCTGTGAATACAGCGTGACGCAGGGCATCCCCTGCCCTATCTAGACCCGGAGCTTTCCCATACCAAAGCCCTACAATCCCGTCGTATACGCAATCTGGTTGTCCTGGCGCTAACTGACTACCCATAACAGCAGTAGCCGCATGTTCCTCATTGAGTACTGGTCGGTGGACAATGGGAAGATCAGGCGCGAGCGATCGTGCTTTATCTATTTCAAAGTTCAACCCAGCTAGAGGTGACCCCGGATACCCAGAAAGAAATGCAGCGGTGCTTCTCCCTTGTTCTCTATCTGCTCGTAACTGCTGAAGTGGTATTCGAGCAAGCGCCTGAACGCCTGTTAGAAACACACGCCCGTCGTCCCGTTTATACCTGTCATTAATCTGGTAGGTATCGAGATTAGAAATAAGATTCTCCTGTCAGAAGGAAACTCAAGGGCCATAGCGGCCCATAAGTAGTCTCCCATACCTAACAGNNGTTTGTGAANCCGTTNNGAAATTACTGGCGCCCTCGACAGGAATCGAACCTGTGACCTACCGCTTAGGAGGCGGTCGCTCTATCCTACTGAGCTACGAGGGCTGACTGCTGATGATACTCTCTGTACCTCATCTTCTCACGAGCAAAAGCAAACTTCCCATTCTCCAAACACACAAAAAAAATTGGCATTGGCCATTCGAATATCGTTCTTTTCTCTATCCTTATGATGATGCAAATATTCGACACAATGCAAAATCGTCTTGTTGACCTTGATACAAGGGATCCAAATCATGTATCAATCTATGCTTGCGGTCCAACCGTGTATGACGTCCCTCACNTGGGNCATGCCCGTACCGCCTTGACCTACGATCTNCTGAAGAGATTTTTGATGTGGTCGGGATACACCGTTACGCTAGCAAGCAACATTACAGACATAGATGACAAGATTATTGAACGTTCTGCTAGAGAAGGTGTTAGCGAGACTGAACTCTCGTCTACGTATACCAAAATCTATATCGATCAACTGCGAGAATTCGGCGTTACAGATCCAGATTTTAGGCCACTCGCAACTGAATATGTCGAAGAGATGCTTGCCATCATCTCGCAACTTGTTGAACAAGGCGCCGCTTACGAAATTGAGGGGCATGGAGTGTACTTTGATGTAGATTCTCTCGCTGATTATGGGGCTCTTGTAGGCCGAACAGTAAATGAACTCCGCGAAAGCGCACAGGCAAGAGTAACCTCGGAGGAAGACAAGCAAGATCCTTTGGATTTTGCCCTGTGGAAAGCCGCAAAACCTGGTGAACCTACTTGGGATAGCCCTTGGGGGCCTGGCCGACCCGGATGGCACATAGAGTGCGTCGCTATGTCATTGCATCTGCTTGGAGATGACTTCGATATCCATGGAGGAGGCTCTGACCTTGCCTTTCCACACCATGAAAATGAACGCGCTGAATCAGAAGCATCTGGACACTCATTCGCTCGATATTGGATGCACAGTGCGATGCTCAATGTTGACGGAGAGAAAATGGCAAAATCTTTGGGGAATTTTCGAACTCTTGGTGACGCTCTTGCACAATACGGACCTAGACCATTACGACTAGCCATGCTCCAAGCTCACTATCGCTCCATTATGGAACTCTCTGATGAAACAATGAAAGGCGCAATAGGTGGAATCGAGAGAATAGACGCATTCTTTCGTAGGATGCTTGGAGCGGATATCCGAGAAACATCCATCGATACTAAAGCAAAAGACCGCTTTAACTCCGCAATGCACAATGATCTAGGCAGCCCTGATGCAATCGCTGTCATTTTTGAAACGATTAATTCAGGGAACGCTGCTCTTGATAACAAGAACAATAAAGAAGCATCAACGGCCTTGACAACAGTATCTCAGCTGCTCGAAGTCCTCGGCCTCTCAAAGGATACTGTCGACTCAGATGAAGAAATCGATTTACTAGTATCAGAACGAGAAGCAGCTAGAGCCTCAAGGGATTTTGCTGCTGCCGATAGAATTCGTGACATTCTTAAGGACCGGAACATCGAGATTGAAGATACTCCTAACGGCCCGATCTGGAGAAAAATCTGACCGAGNTTGCTATTCTTCTCCNCTTCGGCTTGAGAGAATATAAGANACCACTGCTGCAGTTGCTGCAACATTTAACGACTCAACACCGTTATATAGCGGCAAAGAAAAAGTTCGTTCGCAAATGTCNAGAACTTCTTTCTGTATTCCAGTTGTCTCATTCCCTAANACCAGAGCAATGCGGTCNCTATAATCTGCTTTGAGAGCTGATTCGCCNCCGCTATCCAAAGCAACAANATCGAATCGAGCANCCCGTAGAAGCGTCACAGCGTTAAGGGCATTGTCGATACGAAGAATCGGCGCTTTGAAAGCTACCCCAGCAGATGCTTTAATCGCTACTGCCCCAATTTTCGCAGTCCCTTCGTCTGGGACAACGACACCATCCAGCCCAGCCGCCGTTGCGCTTCGAAGAATCATCCCAAGATTCGCCGGATTATGAATCCCATCCAATACAAGAACCATCGACCCATAGTTTCTGCCAGTTCGTTGTTCCAGAAAAGAAGGAAGGCTCTGCATTCTTTTTGCACGAATATCAGCTGCCACACCTTGGTGCTGGCCGCTTCTAGCCAAAGCATTGATTCGATTATCGCTCACACGTTCGACCGGTATACCACTGGAACGGGCGAGATTCTCAATTTCAGTTACTATTTTCCCCGAGGCACGAGAGCTTATATGTACACGAGCAATTTGCTGATCATTGTTTAATGCCTCAAGTACTGGCTTTCGACCGTGAATGACTAGAACCTGCTCTTGAAATCCCATAGCTACATGCTCTCACAGGTTCATCGGAAACAAAATGTCATTACCTGAAAGTNTCACTCCANCACTAACTTCGTGTTAGGTTCTTTCTAAAGATAATCACTCAGGAAAATCCATGTCTGACATATTCACAAAAGTTCTCACCAAACAGCAAGAAGTTGTCGCTGCAACAAATTTGAAGGGCGTACCTGAAGGAACCAGTGGAAAAGTAATGCTTTCAAATGGTCTGGACTGGGTGAGGTACTGGGTGAAATTTGAAAATGGTGTTGAAATGGGAAGTCTGCACCGTAATAAGCTTGTCAGCGCAGAAGATTGGGGCCTATACCTAGAAGAGCGAGAACATGGAGCCCTTCCTCTGGAAGAAACTTCAGACTCTGCAGATGAGGAAAGTTCTACTACCGGATCGGGTGGGGGAGTTGAGGTTAACGGAGTACTAATCCCTCAACTTTTACTTGACCGAAGTCAGGCGGCATTAGAGCGATTTGGGGTTTCTGGGTAACCGCAAAATTTAGCTAATTCAGAAATGCGTTTGCGCCAAGAAGGTCCACGACAAAGACGAGAGTTTCATCAGGTGCGATAATTCCTTCGCCTGCTCCGTCTTGTCCATAGGCAAGGTCTGGGGGTATTACAAGTTCACGTCGGCCACCTACCTTCATACCTAGAAGGCCCTCTTCCCAACCATCTATAACAGTTCCTTGACCCAGAGGAAATATGATGTATTGCTCTCTTCCGCGATCCCATGAAGCATCGAATTGTGTATTTGTCGACTGCGAGTAACCGACATAATGAACATATACGATGTCACCGCTTTGAACTTCTGACCCTTCTCCTTCAGCAATGTCTGTGATTATCATTTCAGAAGCTGGTCCATCAGGTACTGAAACAGAAGGTTTGTCTAAATTCGTTGGAACCAAGGCAAGCAAATCAACAATAAATAACAAAGTTTCATTTGGGCCGATTGACCCCGACCCTGACCCTGATGACCCATATGCTTTCCCCGGAGGGATAGTTAGTAGGCGTCGACCTCCTACTGCCATTCCTGCGATTCCTTCGTCCCAGCCTTTAATTACTTTCCCAGCTCCAAGCTCAAAACTAAACGGCTGACCTCTATCCCACGACGCATCAAACTGCACACCTGTTGAACATGAAACTCCGACGTACTGCATCACCAGAAAACTTCCGGCACTTGCTTCAGGACCGGAACCTTCCACAATGTCTTCTACCTCAAGATCTACCGGAGGCTTAGAAGGGGTTTGGATAGATGGCTTAATATTCAAGTCCGTGTTGTCTACCTCACCTGCTGAAGTCGAAGGGGCTGGGGCGCAGGAGGTCGCTAGCTGCAATTCCGAGCTTGTCACCTGCGACTCCGAGGCTTCCTCACCACCACACGAACTCAGCACAGGAACAACACAGACCAAGGCAACAATAATCTTGAAAAGTCGGTCTTGCAGCATTCTTGGTCCTTACTAATTGTCGCTTAAAGAATGCTAGTGGAGAAAAACTACTTTCCATATTTCCTACTTGAGAAGGATTAGAATGAGGAGCACGTTTCAAATGGGAGATCTATGAAAAAAACGTCATTGGTTGTCATGGCAGCAGGATTAGGCAGCCGTTTCGGAGGCACAAAGCAACTTGCAAAAATCGGGCCTAACGGAGAGGCAATCCTCGATTACACCATCCGAGACGCACAGGCGGCTGATATACAGGACATTGTTTTAATCGTAAGAAGTGAGATTGCAACCGATATTGAAACACATGTCGAGAATATTCATGGCGGTAACCATAACTGCACATTTGTGTACCAAGATGATTTCGGCCCGCACAGAGAAAAACCTTGGGGAACGACTCACGCTGTCTTATCTGCCCAACATTCAATCGCTGAAGGCAGCTCCTTCCTTTTGGCCAATGCTGATGACTATTATGGACCAGCATCGTTCGAACTAGCTTCGAACCAACTGCCCTTGCTAAACCCCGGCGTGGGCATGCTAATCACATTCGAGCTGGCAAAGACCCTCCCACAAAGCGGAGAAGTCACGAGAGGAATATGCAATGTGGAAAACGGACACCTCACCGAAATCTTAGAAACTACGAGCATTGGCTTCCGTTCAAATGGTGAAATCACTGAAGGCTCAACCGGCGAAAAGCTTAATAAAGATGCTCCTGTTTCTCTAAATCTGTGGGGGTTCCATAGCAGCATAATGAACCCCCTAGAACAACAATGGGATCGGTTTCTCTCCGAAAATGCTGCTGCTCAGAGATCTGAGTGCCTTCTCCCTGAATCTATTCATAACCTAATGAACGACGGAGACCTTATTATCAAAACCTTCTCGAGTGAGGAAGAGTGGACCGGTTTAACTAATCCTGAAGATTTCGAAGTAGTCCAATCAAAAATTCGAAACCTTCGATCCCTTTAGCCCTAAAGCCTAAATCCAACAACTGTGCCGGGGCCATCAGGAGGATCCTCAACGAATACTTCTCCACCATGTCCGCGAATAATTTCAGCGACGATACTTAGACCCAATCCAGAACCGGACATCGAGCGAGTGTTCGTTGCCCGAAAGAACCTATCGAAAACTCTGGGCTTGTCATCTTTTGATACCCCAGGTCCATAGTCTCGAACAGCGACACGACCATCTTCAACTCGAACCTCTATGCCTTGTCCTTCCGGACTGAATTTGATGGCGTTTTCTATCAGATTACCAACTGCTCGGTCTATTCCAGCAATGCGGATTTCTCTTATGTTGTCTCCTTCAATGGCAATTGAAATGTCCCGATCAGTTCTTCTGTGAAATCTATGAACGACTTCTTCAATAACGTCTCCCAGGTCGCCCGAAGCAAAGGGTTCTTCATGTCTTGAAGTTGCTGTAGCGAGTTCAACTAGTTCCCCCACAAGAACTCCGAGCTCCTCAATTTCAATTTTCGCGTCCGCAAGAATTTCTGCCTGTTGAGTCGGCTCCATAGTGGGCGACCGGTGGAGAACTTCTATATTCGTTCGCAAACTGGTTAAAGGTGTTCGAAGTTCATGACTTGCATCCTCAACCAATCTTCGCTGTTGCTCCCTTGAAGTAGCAAGAGCCTCCAACATGATATTGAAACTTTCTGCCAGGCGGTTAATCTCGCTATCTCCTTCACCTACATCTATGAAAGCAACAAGGTCCTGAGTTTTTGCCACCTTCTCAGCTGCTTTTGTTAAGCGAACAACTGGCCGAGTGATCCTCGATGCAAATGCCCACGCGATTACAGAAGATAGAAGTATCCCACTTCCTCCAAAGAAGAGAGTTCTATTTTTTATTCCCCTTAATGCGGCGTCTAGTTCGGAAAGGTCACGGCCTATCTGCACTAGACCTTCAGGTCGAACTTCTTTCGATAAGACCCTGTAATGCGTTCCATCAATATNTGTATCGTAAAAGCGTTGCTGGGTCGGCATCTGTCCACTTCTAGCGGCAAGTTCCAAGTCTTTTGAATTAACAGGAATCTNAACGGGCCTGCTAAAGATGATATTTCCTGAGCCATCAAGGAATTGCGTCACTGAATCGGGCCGTAAAATTTGCTCATCCACTCCAAACGCCCTTAAACCTCTTACATCAACTTTCTTATCGATAATTACTGAAAAGACTGTTGCAACTCGCTCTTCAAGAAACGCGTCNATTTCTCCCCGTAGCTCGGATTTTGCAGTTCTGAACATGAATACGCCTGTCAAAATCACGACTACAGAAACGAGGATGGCAACCCCTACCGTCAATCTCGTCCGTAAGCTCATGCTTCCCTCAAACAATATCCAACACCTCGAACCGTATGAATTGGGTCAGGCATATCATCGACGGTAATTTTCCTCCTCAAATACCCGATATAAACATCGAGCGACTTTGAACTTGTCTCAAACTGGTAATCCCATATGAGGTCGTAAATAGTCTCCCTTGTTAAAACAATCCCAACATGGTGCATCAACAATTCCAGAAGATCGAATTCGGTCTTGGTCAACTCAATCGCTGTGCCGTTACGGCTNACCTTTCTAGCGCCTTGGTCCAGTCGGATCCCAGCGACTTCAAGAAGCCCATCGGATTCCCCAATTGTTCCTCTCCGAAGAAGAGCCCGCACTCGAGCCAGAAGCTCTTCGAGGGCGAATGGTTTGACCAGATAGTCATCAGCACCTGCATCTAGTCCAGCTACACGATCGGATACAAGATGGCGGGCTGTCACGACAAGAATCGGAGTCACATCTCCTCTTCGTCTCAGCGTTTTGCAGACAGAGAGGCCATCGATAATTGGCATCATGACGTCAAGGAGATACAGGTCAGGTGCAATATGCTGGCTGATCTCCAATGCACGGGACCCGTCCTCAGCGACAGTGACTTCATAACCCTCTTGTTCAAGAGCACGTGTTATCGCGTCACGGACTCCCTTATCATCTTCAGCTATGAGAATTCGGTTCTGCGATGACAACGCCTGTACCTCTGGTTTATGGAATCAGTTCTATTGTGTCCTAAATTTTCCTTTTGGCCACGGCATCTTAACGGTTCTTAACTAATTCTTACCTAGNATTCNGTNNGGNTNCCNNNATNTANTCATTCAGGNAGATTAAAGCGTGCTTGTTCTGAATANGGAAAAAACTCTCCAGAGTCNGGTGCTTGATTGAGCTCCTGNAGTTGAATCCACATCTCTGGGTCGCAGAGATCACCGTGGGAANGTTCGAATTTNNCNCTNATNNTATCTGGGAATCNGAAGAATTTTTTAAATTCCTCTGGGAACACATCGTCCGCNCCAACGGTGAACCATGGCTCTGACGAAAGTTCATCTTCATAGGTTCGTGCTTGGGGTATGGAGCGAAAATTCACTTCATCTAAAAAAGTAAGTTCGTCATAGTCATAGAAGACGACGCTCCCGTGACGGGTTACNCCGAAATTTTTNGTGAATAGATCTCCTGGGAAAATATTTGCTACTCCTAACTCCTTTATTGCNTTGCCGTAATCCAGNACGGCATCNGNGACAAGNTCTCGNGGCATNTCTTCGATATANAGATCTAACGGGTAGACCTTACGTTCAGTGTAAATGTGATGGAAGATAACGTCAGTCTCTGTGATAGTTACTGAGCGCGATGCNTTATTCGCAAGTTCTTCGAGTAATTCGTCNCCAAACCGATCTCGAGGGAAAGCTAGATCTTCAAAAAGTTGAGCATCTACCATCCGCCCAACACGATCNTGGGTAAATACCATCTGATACTTCTCCAATACTTGCGTTCTCGTGATTTTCTTTGAAGGCGGAAACGTATCTTTTATAACTTTNAATACAACACCGAAGGANGGAAGCGTAAAAACAATCATAACCATACCCCTCACTCCCCTAGCTGGCTGGAAACGGTCAGCAGAGTTTGAGAGGTGTCGGTAAATAGCCCGAAANAGGCTGGTNTTTCCATGGGAGCTGTGGCCAATAGCTGTATACAGCTCTGCAACAGGCTTCAAAGGAATNAGCGACTTTACGAACGCCACGACCGCNCCCGGCTCTTCAGCATCTACATGGAAATAAGAACGCGTAAAACCAAATATCCGGCTNGTTGCATTCTCAGTGAGGAGTGCAGCGTCTGCCACAACCCCTGATTCAAGAGAACGAAGCGGAATAATGAAAGGAGAAACTCTGGTCAAATGGCGTATCCGGCCAACCAAGTATGCGCCTCGATTCCGATAAAAAATCGGTTTGAGCATATCAACTTCAACCGGCATAGTTGATTCCCAAGTCTCCGAGAGGTGTTGATCAATCGCCGAGGCAATCTCTTCGGCGTCCCTATCTAAATCTATCCAGCTCGCACCCAAGCTGTACGACGCTAAAACCTTGCGAACAAGTTCACTCGTCGTCGAACGGAGTCGGAAAGTCAGTACTTCCCCTTGCCCGGGATCAACTATAGGAAGGGCAACACCGCCAAACCACCNAAACTCGAGATCATCATCAAACCCAACCATAGGAAAAACTCTCCGAGTGACTGAATTGAAGTGTGTTTCTGCCAATTCAGAATCTGACCGCCAAGCGATGGACTGAGCGAAGATATGGCGTGCGTCTACCCAAATCTCTCTTCGCATCGTTTCATCAAGACCACTAAGAAGGTCCTTAATTGTTTCGACGCACACGTTCACGCTTTGCCGATGCAATAACAAACGAATTTGAGCATCAATTTGCTGGGAAGAGTAGCTCCTCCTAACAAAATTGTCTGAAGCTCTTCTCGTTACGATTTTAAATTCATTCCGGTATGTTTCAAATGCTTCCTCCACACGTCTCGCAGATTCAGCAGCAATTTCCTCTTCGGAGATAGCCTCCATTGAGTCCCACTTCTGCGATAATTCACCAATTGGTACCAACGCCTGTTTTGCGCTGGGGTTCCTTGCTCGTCGGCGCAACCAGCTTGGAGAAAGCGCCGATGGGATCTCTACCGCGTATTGTTTCAACAGCTCACTATCTGTTAGAAGGTCGATCGTGGAACCAGCTGCCACAATTTTGCCTTGATCTAAAATAATAACTCTTTGGCAGGTTTCAATGGCAACGGTGATATCAGCTGAAAATACAACCAAGGCCTCTTGGCGGTTATTTAAAGCATCGACAAGCGTTTCAGCCGACCGAACATCCAATAGCGCTGATGGAGCATCTAGAACAAGCAATGGGGGTCGATTCGCTATCTGAGCGGCTAAAGCGATTCGGAATCGTTCTCCAGCGCTAAGTTTCCCAATATTACGATTTAGTACGTCTGGTTCTAAGGCAACCGCTGCAAGAGTCAGATGAGGGCTCTCACCACCACCAAGAGCCTGAAGAACAGAGGCAACTGTTGCGTCCTTATCGAAAAGACGAAGATCTGCAGCAGTCCCTACATCCTCAGGGATCCGACATGTTCCTTCAATCAGACCGCCAGTGGGTTCTAACTGGCCCGTAATAATTCGAGAAAGAGTGCTTTTACCGCTGCCGTTACCACCTACGACGGCAAGGCGATCACCTGCTTCTATTTCAATATTAATCCCACTCAAGCCATGCCCATCTGAATAGATATAAGCAACGTTCTCTAAGGAAAGTAAGGGATCACTCATAGTTAGATACTGCCTCAAATTTCATGTCTATCTCGTTTTGCAACAAAAAAAGTTGAAAAACCGCAAAAAGGTCTCTTGGATTAAGCACCACAACTTGCACCGGCCTATTCCTCAGGCAAGACTAGTGAAATATACCCAGGAGGTCTGGGTCCATAAAGGGGATATTTGCATATGTCTAAAAGTAAACTCGCGAGAATACTCGCATTAATGCTCGCTTTCTCTCTTTTCGCCATTGGTTGTGGCGGTGGAGATGACGACAGTGGATCGCCAGCATCGAGCTCTTCAGAAAGTAGTGCTTCGGAAACTGCTGAAGAAGCGCCAGCTGAAGAAGAAGCCGAAGAAGCGCCAGCTGAAGAAGAAGCCGAAGAAGAGGCAGCTCCAATGGTTGAGACGCAAGAAGAAAGCGTTCTTGAACCTGTTTTCGGAGGAACTCTACGTTGGGGCCTAGAAGCCGAAGTTGATGGCATCAACCCAACAGCATCTGCCCTTTCAGCACCTGGCCTCACAATGATGAACGCTGTATTCGATACTCTTGCAGCATTTGATCAAGACGGTAATGCGGTGCCTCACCTCGCAGAATCATTTAGTTCCAGCGAAGATTGCAAGAACTGGACAATGACCCTTCGAGAGGGAGTCATCTTCCATGACGGAACCCCTCTTAATTCCGAAGCGGTAAGTGTGAACTTCCTCACACAGTTCAGTGACCCACTCGTTGGCTTGGCAGTGCGACCTTATTATGCAAGTGCTGAAGAAGCGTTAACGATCGTCGACGACCTGACAGTGATCTTCAACCTGGTTGATGCAAACTGTGGATTCCCAAGCGCCTTAACTGGGCAATTAGGAGCAACAGCTTCCCCTACATGGCTTGCTGCAGCTCTCGAAGATCCCACACTGGATCAACAACCCGTCGGTACAGGGCCTTTTGTCTATGATTCTCGAACTGAAGATTCAGTAACAACGTTCGTCAGAAATGAAAACTACTGGGGTGGAGACGTCTACCTAGACGCCATTGAGTTCTACCCTGTTACAGACGGAGCTGTTCGAACACAACTTCTCCTTGAAGGCGAACTTGATGCTTTGGCCACAACAGATGTTGAGTCAATAGATCGGCTGGCACAAGAAGATTCGATCACCCAGATCTATGACGACACTGGAGACGAGTCATTCCTCATGCTTAACTCACAAAAAGCACCATTTGACGACATTCGGGCTCGTCAAGCTATTACGCATGCCACCCCAAGAGATAATTACAACACGCTTATCAACCTCGACGTCACAACAAAAGCTGACCAAATGTTTACTCAGGAAAGCCCATACTACAATCCAGACGTTGTTCAGCTTTCAGATAAGCCAGAACTTGCAGGCCCACTAGTTGATGCATATTGCCAAGACACCCCAGATAATTGCACGGGCGGAAAGATCGATATTGAATACCAGTATTCCGGACCTTCCGTTGTTGGCGAACGTGTAGCTGACCTCCTTGTGNAAGGCTGGTCAGACTTCTTCAACGTAGATGTTCAGGTTCTTCCTCANGATCANCACATCCAAGAAGCAGCNTTNGGNCTGTATAANTCCATTGGCTGGCGACAGTTCGGCGCAGTTAACCCTGGAGACGATAGGGTTTGGNTACTCTGTAGNGCTATCGGCGGAATATCGCTGAACTGGCCTCGATACTGTGATGAAGATCGGGATGCAATAATATTGCAAGCTGATGCTGCGACAACAGTTGAAGAAAAAGCACCTCTCTATCAAGAACTGTCAAAGATGATCAACGAAGAATACCTCTACGTGTTCTATAACCATACGTTGTGGACAATCTCGATGGCAGATGGGCTTGAAAANCTCTGCGGAGTCTCAACANCTGAAGATGTNAAGATGCGTTGCCAGATAAATGGACGAACGTTCTTCCAGTCAGCGTTCTTTGCAGAATAAACATTAAAACTTTAAACGAACCTAGGTTGGCTCTGNTCAAATGCAGGGCCACCTAGGTTCTTAATACTTTATTGAGGTAAAGTGACATGGCGGTATTCCTNNATGGGATATTGTCGGTTCTACTGNGAAACATTGGGGATTTAAGTGCCAAAGGCCATCAAACGGTTAATAGCCCTGACTGGTTTGCTCATTGTGATCTCAATGATCACTTTTGGAGCTATGAATTTCCTCGGAGATCCACTATTTAACATACTTGGCCCTGTCGCGGCAGATGTCGACAATCCGGACAGTGTCAAAATCATTGAAGAAGCTAAAGCCCAGTATCACCTTGATAAATCACTCCCCGAACGTTGGGCACGATGGGCATGGGATTTTGTCCAAGGAGATTTCGGAGTGCAGTTCAGCTCCTCAGGACAACCTCCAGTTAGCAANCTAATAAAAGAGCGGCTACCTCGAACTTTGGAACTGATGGCAGTAGCNCAAATTATNGCTGTCGCACTAGCCATACCATGGTCTGTTTTAGCAGCGTCAAGAGCAAACAAACGCACCGACAAAGTTTCCACAGTCACAGCATTTGCNTTTGTGTCGATTCCAAGCTTCGCTATGGCAGTAATTCTTTTCTATATTTTCTCNATACGCCTTGACGTACTCCCAGACGTATATAACGCCACTGACCCCTTCTGGGGATTCACCCATGATCATCGCCTGATTCAACTCATTCTCCCTGGATTTACGCTTGGGCTAGGAGCTGCAGCGGGATACCAGCGCCTTCTNCGTACAGACTTAATTACGACTCTTCAAGAAGACTTCATCCTTATGGCACGTTCAAAGGGAGTTTCAAAACGTAGAGTGCTTTATTATCACGCCCTAAGACCCTCTCTATTCTCGTTAATAACCCTTCTGGCTATCAATATTGGCTACATGATTGGGGGGTCACTTGTGGTTGAGCAATATTTCCGAATACCGGGAATAGCAAGCGCCGTGGTTGAAGCAACCCTCAGAGAAGATTTCCCCGTTGTTCTTGCCGTTGTAATGATCGTTTCCTGCGGGTTCATGGTCTTCAACTACCTTGCTGATTTTCTCTATTCGGTAATTGACCCAAGAGTCAGAACCGAGAAATCAGGGCAACGACGCAAAATTACGAGTATGGGTATGTAGTTCTATGTCCGAAGAAAACCATTCACTTACAGGGCCCAATGAAGTGGAAGCTCCAGAAGAACAAAAGCATGATGAAGCCGCTCCAATAGACGCGGGTTTGGAAGAATCTGGTTTCGCAGAGAAAAAGAAAATTGGAATTGGCTTCTGGATTGCAGCTTTCTGGCTAGCCCTCATCACGTTCTTGGCTGTATTTGCCCCAGTCCTACCCTTCAAGGAACCAAATCAAAATTTTATTGTCTTTGAACAAAAAGAAAATCCAATCACGGGGAAAATCCAAGACAGACCCGTGCAGCCACCGTATTCCCCTGACGGGGAACACTGGCTTGGAACCGACCAGGATGCACGAGATATCTTAAGCCGGTCAATTCACGGCGCTAGGATATCTTTGGCAGTCGGAGCTTTGACAGCCCTCTTTGGAATCGTAGTCGGAGGCGCTTTGGGAATGATCGCCGGCTACTTCAAAGGAATCTTAGACAAAATCATTTCAGCGATTTTCTTAGTGAGCCTAAGCTTTCCTGGGCTAATTTTGGCAATTCTCGTGGTCGCATTAGTGGACCGATCGTTGATCACTATTTCTATAACAATTGGAATCCTCGCTGTCGCCCCAATAGGTCGCCTTGCGCGCGCGCAAACACTCAGTTTTGCTGAGCGCGAATTTGTTCTCGCAGCTGAAACGCTCGGAGCTAAAAAATCAAGGATTCTTGTCCGAGAGCTCCTTCCAAATGTGCTTATCCCTATGAGCACACTAGCGATGCTGGTAATAGCTATAGCTATCGTCGCAGAAGGAACCCTAGCGTTCCTAGGGCTTTCAGTTCAGGGAAGTTCAACATGGGGCAAACTCATCCTCACAGGCTCAGGATTACAAACGCTGGAAAGTTCCCCATGGGTAGCCTTTGCTCCAATGGGATTCTTATTCCTCACTGTGGCCTCTTTCAACTACATGAGCGATAGGCTCCGTGACTACTTCGACGTAAGGGAAATCTTTGTTACACGAGACTGAAAACTCCAACACCCTTTTAGAGCTGGACGATTATCGGGTCGGTTTCCGGACTGAGCGCGGGCTCGCTAAGGCTGTTGATGGAGTATCCTACGAACTCCATAGCGGGAGAACATTGGCTATCGTCGGAGAGTCCGGGTCAGGGAAAACTGTCTTAAATCGAGGGATAATGGGGCTTCTCGGATCAAACGTCAACGAATCGGGTTCGGTCAAATTCCAGGGAGAAGAACTGGTGAACATTGATCGCCAGAAATTCTGGGGGAAAAAGATGGCGATGATCTTTCAAGATCCCATGACTTCGCTTAATCCTGTAATGAAAGTCGGCAAACAGGTATCGGAACCGCTTCGCTTACATCAAGGCATGTCTAGAAAAGAAGCTCGCCACCGAACTGTTGAGCTGTTTACGCTTGTNGGAATTCCAGAACCTTCCCAACGCTTTGACGAATATCCCCACCAACTTTCAGGTGGTATGCGTCAACGAGTAATGATCTCAATAGCTTTAGCTATCGAGCCTGATCTTTTGATAGCAGACGAGCCCACGACTTCTCTTGACGTAACCGTTCAGAAGTACATCCTTGATCTNCTNGTTGAAGTGCAAAAAGAATCGAACATGGCAATGACGATTATCACTCACGACTTAGGAGTTGCCAGAGGTCGAGCAGATGAAATTCTAGTCATGTATGGAGGGCGCGTAATGGAACACGCTCCGGCTGAAACATTATTTAATGAAATGGCCCACCCATATACCTCAGCGCTTTTGTCATCAATACCAAAACTTGATGATCCAAAACATACTCGCCTGACCCCAATTGAAGGGTTCCCACCAGACATCGTCGATGGGCCTGATGGTTGTAAATTCGCTGCTCGCTGCCAATACGCTCAAGAGAATTGTCTCAACGAAATACCTGATACCACAGTTAAAGGAGACCACTCTTACGCCTGCTTCTACCCGATTGGGACAGATGAAGGCGCCAAGGCGTTCGCTTTGAACTCCGAACGAGGATATACAGCATCAGGACTCAAAATCAGAGCTAAAGAGGAGGTCACCTGATGGCTGGGTCAGGAAACAACCACCTTCGAGATAACACAGATGGCACTCTCCTACGAGTTGAGAATCTTGTTGTCGAGTTTCCTTCAGGGCGTAGAAACAAAGTCCATGCCGTGTCAGATATTAGCTTCGATATTTTAGAAGGCGAAACCCTCGGAATNGTCGGAGAATCAGGCTGCGGTAAGTCAACGACNGCAAAAGCAATAATTCAGCTTCCAAAGCCAACTTCTGGGAAAGTCGAATACCAAGGCANNAATCTCACAGAACTCGATAAGGAAGGAATGNGACANCANCGACCTTCAATCCAAATGATTTACCAAGACCCGATCAGCTCACTAAACCCTAGAAGAACCGTTTTTAATATCGTAAACGAAGGGACTCGGGTTTGGTCCACCGAACATGGAGCGGCTCAAGAAAGAAAAGTAGAAGAGATGATCCAAGCAGTTGGCCTCGATCCGAGAGAAGCTAGGACGCGCCGGCCGCATGAGTACTCAGGT
This sequence comes from Acidimicrobiaceae bacterium, assembly GCA_002703045.1. Lineage (GTDB taxonomy): Bacteria > Actinomycetota > Acidimicrobiia > Acidimicrobiales > UBA8592 > UBA8592. Next base: position 788 of record PAEG01000063.1, on the reverse strand, counting down.
GGTCAGTGCCAAAGGATCTCAGTAGCAAGAGCTCTAGTCCTAGATCCAAAGGTGATTATTTGCGATGAACCTGTCTCTTCGCTAGATGTCTCAGTCCAAGCAAGAATCCTAAACATGCTTCAAGACATGAAAGAAGAATATGGACTTACCCTTTTGTTTATAAGCCATGACCTCTCTGTCGTAAAAAACGTTAGCGACAGGGTCGCAGTAATGTACCTAGGTAAAATCTGTGAAATAGGTGATGGAGATCTGATCTATGAGAAGCCGACTCACCCCTATACGAGACTTCTGCTAGCTGCTATCCCTGATCCGAAGAACAAGCATAAGGATATTACCGATATTTTAGAAGGGGAACTTCCCTCCCCTCTTAATCCTCCAAGTGGGTGCCGATTCCGAACCAGATGCCCTCGAGCTACAGAAAAATGCGCTGCTGAGGAACCCGAATTCAGACAAATAGGAAGTGACGACCACTGGGTTGCATGCCACTTCCCTCACATCGAAGATGAAGAACTGGTATCGGATGAAGATATTCCTTGGCCTCCAGATGGCCAGAAGTAATCAATCAGGTTGGAGAAATTAGAGAAGTTCAGCTAACTGAGAGACTGTTTCTTCTCTTGATTCTTCTGGCCCATATACAGCGGCAACTACCTGAGTAGCTCCTGCATCAACATACTCTTGCATGCCTTCAGCCACCTGTTCAAATGAGCCAGTAATAGCGATATCCCAGGAATTCTCTAGGCCTTCGCGATCAAGCATGGCCCTATATGAGGGAAGGTCACCATAGAATC
>PAEG01000062.1 GCA_002703045.1 Acidimicrobiaceae bacterium | reverse complement strand
CCTTCCTCGCTTTCAGGATCCTCCCCTTCCTCGCTTTCAGGNTCCTCNCCTTCCTCGCTTCCAGGNTCCTCNCCTTCCTCGCTTNCAGGATCCTCNCCTTCCTCGCTTNCAGGATCCTCTTCTTCCTCCTCTGGGGGAGGATCTCCGCAATAGACAGTGACGCGTACTGCTTCATCATCGAGGTAGTCGTATTCATATTCACATTCTTCAAAGTTTTCTGGNAGTTCGTCTTCACATGCATCAATTTCTTCATCACTGAAATAATCCAAGGAAATCTGCCCTGGACATGGGTCTGTTCCTTCTTCCGGATCATTTTCAGTGCGGAGGTACTCACCACCGTTAGCAAAGTTTGGGCAATACGGAAATGATCTATCAGGTAGATTTTCATGATATTTAGCGTTGAAAAGCCCCCAAGCTACTGCAGGGAAAGACCCGCCGGTCACATTGCCGAAGGGTGTAATCCCACGCATTGTTATTTTCTCATCTGGATTTCCCATCCATACTGCTGTTGACAAATATGGNGTNTACCCNACGAACCAAGCATCTTCAAAATTCTCTGTTGTTCCTGTCTTNCCCGCAGCCTGCTGCGACCCCATTTGNTTTCCTGCACGTGTNCCTGTCCCAGAAAGGACATTTGCGCGNAGAACCTCAGTAGTCCAGCAAGCTATGTTCTCGGTAATTACTCTTTCTGGAAGNAATCGGTCGTCGTTCACGTGGTTATAGATCGATACCCACTCTTCNCCTTCTAGNCGTTCGATNCTCTCTATAAAGTANGGTTCTCTTCGNACACCACCNGTNGCTAAAGTCGCATACGCTGACGCCATTTCCATTGGGCTTACTTCTTCAACACCCAATGGGAGGGAAATCACCGGGTCTAATTCACTTTTGACCCCTAGAAGCTTTGCAGTNTCTATGACATTTGAGAGTCCAACTATTTGGCCCAGTTTTAAGAAGCCACAATTAGAAGATTTGAGAGTAAGGTCTCGAATTTGGGCTATCTCTCCTTCGTCATTGGCAAAGTTGTTTGCCTCGTAGATCCCATCCGGCTCTGTGTCTTCTGGAAATTCGCAAGGGCCTTCGCCATTTATTTTATCATCAGTTTGAATTCCTCTTCGAAGNGCCGNTGTAATAACAAAAGTCTTGAAGGATGACCCTGGCTGCCGGCGGCCCTGTGTCGCTAAATTAAATTGACTTTCTGTATCAAAGCTCTCACCCCCAATCATCGCACGAACCGCTCCGGTATCAGGCTCAACTGAAGCGACCCCGATTGTAAATGTCGGATCAACCTGCCACCGGACTTTAAGGACTTCATCTCTGGCTTCCATTGCCATAGTCTGAACGGCCGGATCGAAAGTTGTATACACGCGTATACCCCCGTTGATACCAAGGAGATCTTCGAGCCGTGATTGTAAACCTCCTCCTAAATAGGCCGGNTCCTCAAGGAGTATTCGCCGCACTTCTGCAACGAAGAAGTCGTCAGCAGATGGCAATGATGGCTGATTTCTTTCAGTTGGNAGTNGGTATTGACCATATTCTAGAGCNTCCTCTTCAGTNAAAAAGCCAAGCTCNGCAAGACGATCAAGAACTATNCCCCGNTGATATTTTGCTATTTGAGGGTTNACAGTCGGGTCATTGACACTCGGATTACTGATNAGGGCCGCAAGCATGGCTGCTTCTGGCCACCCTATTCCCTCGTCAAGCGCGAGCGTTATTTCCTCTGGAGANTTNTTAGCGAGATCTATACCAAAATAGACTTCTGCNGCAGCCTTAACCCCGTATGCGGTACTGCCAAAGAATACTGTGTTGAGATAAATTTCATATATNTCATCTTTTGTGAGTTGATCTTCGAGTCTGACTGCTAAAGNTGCTTCTTGGACTTTTCGTTCAACGGTTTGTTCTGAACTCAAAACGAGGTTCTTTATCAACTGCTGTGTAATTGTTGAACCCCCTTGGCTAATCCCTCCTGCATCGACATTTTCAATCAGTGCTCTACCTGTGGCTTTAAGATCTATCCCTTGGTGAGCATAAAAGTTTGCATCTTCAATCGCTAAAATCGCTTGCTGAACTTCAACCGGAATTTGATCAAGGAGAATCGGGGAACGGTTCTCATCGAAGAACGTCGCCATAAGTTCTCCGTTCCGGTCGTAGACAAGAGATCGAGTNCCCGTACTTGCTAGACCCACAGGGCTATGTGACCACTCTCCTGAGGTCGCTATATCCCCAACGTGAGGAGCGCCTAANATACCAACAATTCCAACAACGAATCCTGAGAGTACTAGCACAATAGCTAGTCGGAAGAGGGCGCTTATCTTTCGCATACATATTTAAAATTAGCGCTTCTGGAGTCCCGAAGGGGGTCACATAGNTGACTTAATAAGCAACGTCTAGTTTCGTGTGGTCCCATGTTGCTATACGTTGTGCCTTTATAACGACGNCGGTGCGTTTTGTTGACATTGATTCAGCAGCAGCATCAAGCATTTCTNCTGGAATNNNNGGATTGTTTCTTGCCATAACNCCCCTTGCGTAACGGTGAACAGTCTCCGGNTCTGAGTAAAGTTCGGCAATGCCGTTAATTTGCACGCCACGGAGTTTCTCATACTCGAGACCATCCTCCAAGAGACAGCTGATACGAGGATCCCGTTCCAGGTTTTTTATTTTCTGTGACTTAGTAAATGTTTCAAAAACAATATCGCCCTCGAATACGTCAAACCACAGAGTAGAGAGATGAGGGGTNCCATCACGATTAATCGTCGCAACTTGGAGACTCTTTTGTTCGGAAATGAACTGTTGTTGCTCATCCTCGGACATCTTTATTTGGTCACGTCTACTAGGCATAACCCAATCATAGGTCCTTTCCTATCTAAAGCTGCTGGGATATTAGCTATTTGTTTCCTGTACTTAGTTTGCAGTTCCGAAATTTAAGGACGGTACTCTGGAANTATGGATGNCGATACTGTTCTTNAAATATTTCGCCAGATTGCAGGTGAGATCCGTTCGGGGTTAGATGGTCTTGATGATTGGGGATTATCTGGAGGGCACCCTGGACAGTATGTTCATGATGTNATTGCTGACGAAATAGCCATTCCTATCTTATGGAGCGCAGGATTAGGGGTAGTGAGTGAGGAATCTGAAAGTCAGGGACTGGATCGTCCTGTAGTTGCGATCGTTGACCCAATTGATGGCTCTACCAACGCTTCCTTAGGCATTCCGTGGTATGCGACTAGTCTTTGCGCTATTGATTCTGAGGGGCTGCTTGCGTCTTTAGTTTGTAATCAAGCAACTGGAAATACCTATGTAGCAGCGAGAGGTATGGGGGCTGAATTAGATGGTAAACCTATTCAACCCTCTCGAAAAGGTGAAATGAGAGATTCTATATTGGTATTGAATGGGCTTCCGCATAGCTATTTCGGGTGGAAGCAGTATCGTGCTTTGGGGTCAGCTGCACTTGATCTTTGTAGCGTTGCTGATGGAACCTTTGATGGTTTTGCTGACTTTAGTTCTGGATTAGCGCTTTGGGATTACGCTGGTGCGGCTCTTATCTGTTCTGAGTCTGGGGTTATTATAAGTGAAGCAAACGGAACGAAACTGGACTTTGAGAATCTCCTGAAGTCACCATCCTCAAGGATTAGGCTCTTGGCAGCAGGAACTCAATCCCTTCACGAAAATTTAATCGATAGCGTTGATGTTTAAATTCTGTTCGGTTTGTGGATACTATGAGACTCTTAGGGCGCATAGCTCAGTTGGCTAGAGCATCTCGTTTACACCGAGAGGGTCGGGGGTTCGAGTCCCTCTGCGCCCACCATTAGGATAAATTAGGCGGCTACGTTAAGCCGTGACTTCTCCCTAACATGTTTGATCAGAGTGATTCAGCAAACCCCTTAATATCTCGTTGGGTTGCCCTATATACGTCTGGCATGGCATCTAGGAATAGACAATCTCCGGCATGGCAGGTTCCATTGACGGTTCTGCTTACGGCGCTAACTCCCGCTCTCACGAGTTTTCGATAAAAGACGAGACCCTCATCTCGAAGGGGATCAAGCTCATTGACTGAAACTACAAATGGTGGGAGTCCCTCAAGGTCACTTATGTCAGCATGGTAAGGCCATGCCAGCGGATTTGTAGCATTACTCGAGTCAGGGTCATATAGACGAGAGATAGTGGCCATCTGATCGCCGACATTAAGCAAGTAGTTATCGTTCTCAACAAGTGACAACAGTTCTTCCGGAGGGTCGTGGTAATGGCCCAAAATATAGGGACATTGTGAATAGATACCAGCGATACCGTCTATCCACCCTTCTTCCTTAGCTTTTAGTGCGGTAGCTATTGATAGATTTCCTCCCCCAGACTCACCTGACACGAGAACTTTCGAAATACCGAGTGACTCAGAATTCTCGATCGCCCATTGGGTCGCAGATGCACAGTCGTTCAACCCTGCCGGAAATGGATGGGGGCCCAGCACACCTCCTCCGTTTCGGAACTCAACGCCGATAACGATTAGGCCGGTGGCAGCGAGTTCATCCCGCCATCTTTGATATCCAACGTTGGAAGCTTGCAGCATCACCATACCTCCCCCATGGGTATGGACTATCGCTGGAATTGGGCTGTCGATAACTGTCGGTTTATGGATGTAGAGGTTGATGTCATTACCATCGACACCTTTAATTACCTCTGTATATGACGTGACGTTTTCAGCTGGTGGTGTGGCACCAGTCAGAGCCGCACCCAGTTCGTTAAAGCCCGCTTCAGATTCCAGACTATAAGCGATGATCTCTTCTAGAGGTGAAGATCGATTGACTGGGGGTTGCGGTGGGGCGACATCGAGGCCGATGAGGGCCATGGCTGCAATCATTCGTGGGTCTGCCCGTGGGTCATCTCTGATGTCCATGTTGGGGTTACCTAAACGTCCGGGAAGGTTCTGGCTCATTTCAACACCTCTTTCTTAGATGCATCCATAGTATCAATGGCCTAAAGTAAGACGAAATTCGGTGAAATGTTAGTTACTTATCAAAGAACTACAGGAGTTCTAGGCAATTCAGATCTTCTATTGCGGCAACGTTTCGTTTCACCATTTCTGTCATCCAAGCATTACCCCGGTCATTCGTTTGATCCATGGACCCCGCAACCAGAGTNACGAAGCACCATTGATACAGCACCNCTACACGGTAATCTTCCCACGCTTCATCAAATGAATAGCCTGTGACTCCCTGTGCTTGCAAGGAGTCCAGATATCGCTGGATGAGTTCTTTCTCATGAGCACGGCGTTCCTCTATTTTTGTGCTTTGGGCAAGCAAGAACGCAATCTCCACAGGTCCTCGCCCTCTTACGGGTCCTTGCCAATCAATGAAAGTCATTTTGTGATGGTGAGGTTCTTTCCCGAAGAACAAATTGTCAAGACGAAAGTCGCCATGGAGGACGGTCACTGGTTCTTTATCCAAGTGCTTTTGTAGTTCGGGGAGGGCCTTAAAATAGTCTTCCTTGATGTCGCGTATCCATTGCGGCATGTGTTCATCAAAATTCTGGGCTGCTTGTTCCCAACTGGCTTGAGATCCTTCAAGCATGTTGGTGGCATTCCAGGAATTTGAAAATCGGGGCATCCATTCAAATTCTTCAGAGTCAACTTCCCCCCAGAATGTTCCATGTAGTTTCGCTAATTCTTCTAGTGCGAGTCCTGATTCTTCGAATGTCGCCCCTTCGACTTGGTCCCCTACGCGGTAATCAGAAAGGTCTTCAAGAACAATAACGAAGTCAACATCTCCTTCAATGTCTGCGAGGTGAACTTTGGGGCTCGCAGCGGGGCTTTTAGGGACGATCTCTTGATAGCTTCGAACTTCGCGTTGATACACTCTAAAGTCCATTGCTATTCCACGATTCACTTCGTTCAGCGTAGGGAATTTTGCCACTAAGGTTACCGGAGCATCTTGACAGTCTCCGCTGTATGTAAGTGATAGAAGTGAGAGTTCGCTTAGCATGCCAGCCCCTTCTCCGAGTTGTCTTCCTGTTACTTCAGATACTTCGGCGGATGCTGGAAGCGAGCCGCTATTACGCAAAACTGTTGTCATCCATTGCGGTGTAATCTCTTTCGGTGATTTTGGTAGAGGCCTCATTCGTTCCCTTTCACTATTCGGCTATTAAAGTGCACAAATCTCTCAATAGCAAAATCTTGTTTTGTTGTGCCCCATCGATATTGGGCCGGAGTTCCGATATTGTTAGATACATGATTCTATGAATACTTAGGGGGATTTTTTATGGAACTGAAACTAAGTGGATTACGAGCTATCGTCCCAGCATCAACAAAGGGCATCATGCGGCGAGTCGTTGAGCAACTAGTCGATGAGGGATGCAATGTCGCTATTTGTTCCCGGTCGGAAGACTCAGTAGCAAAAACATTACGCGAGCTTTCGGGCGGCCGAGGAGAGGTAATTGGTCGAGCTTGTGACGTGTTAGACAAGGAAGACTACGAGTCTTGGATCGAGGAAATGGTTGTCCAGATGGGTGGTGTCGATATTTTCATCCCAGGTGTAAGTGCTGGCGGTGGAGCTGATAGCGAACGGAACTGGTGGAAGAACTTTGAGGTAGATGTGCTCTCAACAGTTCGCGGCTGTGAGACAGTTATCCCCCATATGCAAGATAGCGGCGGAGGTGCGATCACCTTTATAACAACAACAGCTTCTGTTGAAACTTTCGGAGGTCCACAAGCATATAACGCTATGAAAGGTTCCTTACTCGTCTACGCAAAGCAACTTTCTCAAGAAGTAGGAAAGGATAAGATCCGCGTCAATTGTGTTTCTCCTGGACCTATCTACTTCGAAGGCGGTTCATGGGAGATGCTAAAGGACACGATGGCAAAATGGTTCTCAAAAATAGAACGAGATCACCCTGAAGGACGTCTCGGAACTCCCGAGGAAGTCGCTAATTGCATAGTGTTTATTTCTAGCCCTGCAGCGAGTTGGGTATCGGGTACTAACATGATGGTTGATGGCGGCTTTACGAAACGCGTTCAATTCTGATCGGATAAAAGTATGGACATCATCCGTAAACAAACTGTCAAACGAAGCGACCCAGAAAAGCATCCTGGCGGCACCCCGCTAGCGAAAGCTCCCCGAATAGACCTTGGCACGGAGATTATTCCTAAGGAGCGGTATACCTCTGTGGAATTCATGCAATTGGAATGGGACAAAATTTGGACGAAGACGTGGCTGTTGGGTTGTCGCGAGGATCAAATCCCTGAGCCTGGTGATTTTATCTGCACAAATATAGGGGCAGAGTCGGTTATTCTGGTTCGGCAAAAGAACGATGAAATTAAAGCGTTTCATAACGTTTGCATGCATCGAGGCAACCGCCTAGCTGATGAAGGCTTATGGCACGCTGAGAGTTTCGTGTGTGGTTACCATGGATGGGAGTATGATTCCGATGGAACTTTCGTTGATATTCCTGACTTAGATACATTCCAACAAGGAAAGCCGCCTTGTAGNGGNCTNGCTGAACTTCCATGCGAAACCTGGGTTAGTTTNGTCTGGTTTAGTCTCAATACGGAAGTTGAACCCCTNGAAGAATACATTGGCGACTTGATCGGACATTTNGAACCGTATCATTTTGAGCGTATGGCGATGACTCGGTGGGTTACAGCAGAGTGGAATTGCAACTGGAAAGCCGCAGTTGACGCGTTCGCTGAGGCNTACCATACTGCNACTACGCATCCTCAGTTGAAATGGTACTTGGACGATTTTGATATTCAGATTGATCTCTACGACAAGCACAGTCGCTATCTCATTGCTTTTGGGTTGCTAAGCCCACGAGTTGAATCTGTTGGTGAAATTCCTCCACCGTTGAAGTTCTTGTTATCGGATGCTGGTATTGATCCAGCATCTTATGAGGGGCCAATGAATGGGATTCGCGAAGCAGTACAGAAACAGAAACGCGCCACACAGGAAGAACAGGGTAAGGACTTTTCAGAGCTGCATGATGACCAGTTGACTGANGACTATAACTACTTAGTTTTCCCTGGGGTAACGTTCAATACGCATTCTGATGATTTGATGCTATATCGGCACCGGCCGCATCCCAGCGACCCAAATAAGTGCCTATTCGATGTTTGGATGTTTGAGCTGATCCCCGAAGGTGAAGAATGGCCGGAACTCCCTAAACATGATTTCCGGCCTGAAGGAAGCACCAGGTCTCTTGGCTTGGTCATTGATCAAGATGCAGCCAATCTTGCTTCTGTCCAAGCCGGAATGAACAGCGCTGGCTACCCAGGCCTTTGGCTATCAGATCAAGAAATTAGGCTTCGCCATTTCCACAAGACAATTACTGACTTTATTGAAAGCTAACGGAAAGTCCGCAGCCACAGCTCTGGGGTTAGACGCATATTAGACAGCTTTTTTCTGAGTTGTTCGTCGAAGTGGTTGATATTTGCGGTATGTCATTGTTCTCCATCCCCATCCCGCCGGACCAAAGCGGAAATGAGCGAGCCATGATTTTGACCATATAAGCTGGATACACCATACGC
>PAEG01000061.1 GCA_002703045.1 Acidimicrobiaceae bacterium | reverse complement strand
ACGTCTTTCGGGAAAATAGCGAAAGCTGTTGGTGCTTCCAACCGTGGCATCCGGTCGTGAGCCAGAGGCCATGGCTTTTTGAAATGCTCATGATAAATCCGTAACGATGACCCAATTGAACCAGTACACCAATACAGCGCCGCTGTAGTGCATAAATGCTCTCTAGTGAAGGAATCCTCAACGTTCCCAGAATTATCGCTCCAATTCCTTCGCCGTTCCCATATCCATGCAGCAGTAGCTATAGGGGAATCTGTCAGTCCGTATGCAAGAGTTTGAGGATCCAAAAGGTGCGTTGTGACATGTGAACGTATAGTGCTCTCTGCTTCAGCACTTCGCTCTAATTTCCATGTTTCATCCTCTTCCCAAACGTCCTCAGGGAGAGCCCTTCGATCAACTCCCGGTATTAAACTGAGGCTGAGATGAGCCCCAATTAATGAATTCGCGTATTCATGTGATAAGTGCGCTGTAACTAGAGCGCCCCAATCTCCTCCATGGGCACAAAATCGATCATGTCCGAGAACTTCGGTCATCAGAATATTCCATAGCTCTGCGACTCGACGAACGTCAACACCAGAATGGGCTAGTGGAGTGGAAAAGGCAAAACCCGGAAGCGATGGAACATAAACATCGAAACTGTCTTCTGGGTTCCCACCATATTTTTCAGGGTCACTCAGTGGACCGATGACATCCTTAAAGTCCCAAAACGTCCATGGCCAGCCATGAGTTAAGACGATGGGCTTTGGATTAGGTCCTCGCCCAGGTGCATGAAGATAATGGATCGGGATCCCTTCTATCTCCACTACATAATTGTCCCATTGGTTTATTTGATCTGATATTTTTTCCCAGTCCCATTCTGAGACCCAAAAATCGACCATTTCCTGAAGCCATGATCTTGGCACCCCATATACCCATTTATCTTCTCCAATGATGTCAGGCCATCTGGTTTCTTTCAGTCTCCGGAACATCATGTTAAGGGTGTCCGGATCGAAATCCACTGTTATTTTTTCTGGTGATTTCACTTCTCTGCTCTCCTAACTCGCATTTCAGATACCATGATCGAACACGTAGTCTGATAGTTAATGAATTTTTGTGTATCTTCTCGAACAATTCTCTGACTGTTCTCCTTAAGATAGAAGCGTTCGAACCAATCCGATGTGCTAGTAAACCAAAGTTCGCTTATTCCATCAATCACTGATGTTTTTGATTTCTGGCCGTACAAGTATTCGATGTCAGTGTTCTGAGCATACATTTCCATTCCATGATGCTCTCGGGCTATATCGATATGTCGCTGGTAGTGCTTGTAGAACGCTTCACTATTAAGGTCTTCCTTCTTACTGACGAGCGAAACCTGCTTTAAGCCGGGATACTTTCCGATATTAATCCCACGCTCATGAGACCAAGCGATAACTTTCCTAACTGAAAGGCCGATATCTCCGATAGGTTCAGGAGAAGTTGACCATATAATCCCCTGAAACTGCTCTTCGAATTCCTGCACACCGCGCAATGTCATAAGAGGAGCCTGGTCTGATACTGAATCAATAGAAATAATATTTGTATCAAAAATACTTTCAGCTGGGTCTGGTATCCGGTCGAAATAAATATGCGCGTAGACGTTTTCGCATTTCATCCTTTAGGTATGTCCTTCCATGGAATTCCTCTATCGACTCGAATATCTCTTGGAAGACCTAACGCTTGTTCACCGAGGTTGTTGCGATGGACCTCATCTGTCCCGCCCCCGATTGAAATCGGGTAACGGGCATGCAACAGTTCCATAGCCCATTCGCTTGCCTTGTTGGTAACAACCACTCCCGCTGCACCGAGTAAGCATTGAGCTAGGTCACCTTCTAGCCTTCGGTTATGAGCAACGTAGAGTTTAACGATTGATGGGTGGATGGGCGGGGGCTTCCCTTTTCTGACAGCCGCTGATATTTTTTCACTCATAATTTTTAGAAGCTTGTTTCTCACATAGACGGCAACAAGTTTTTGCCTAATAACAGGTTCGTCGACCTTTCCTAGCTCCTGGGCAAGTTGAATCAACTGTTGAGGATTATCCCCGCTTGCCCCCCCGATCATTGCTGATTCGTTACTCATAACAGCTCTGGCTGGGCCCCAACCCTTGTCGACTTCTCCAAGCACATTGGAAACATGACACTTTGCTCCGTCAATAAAAACTTCGGCAAAATGGCCGGCGCCATTCGCCTGTATGAGAGGGCGAACTTCTACTCCTCTCTGTTTCATGTCGAATAGAAGAAAAGTTATTCCTTCATGTTTGTATGCGTCCGGGTTCGTCCTCACTAAGAGAATTCCCATGTCTGCATAGATTGCTGCTGAATTCCATACTTTTTGTCCATGGATGACGAATTCCTCGCCATCTAATTCAGCGCGTGTAGCTAAACCTGCGAGGTCGCTTCCAGCACCTGGCTCACTAAACAGCTGGCACCAACTGACCTCCCCACTAATCAGCGATGGGATATGGGTTTTCTTTTGTTCTTCTGTTCCATGCTTTAAGAGCGCTGGCAAAGTCATTGAAATGATTGAATTGAAAAATCCAGTATGGACTTGATATCCGGCTGCTTCCTCTCTGAAGATACGCTGCATCCATGGTTCTCCCCCATGGCCTCCATATTCTGTTGGGACTGTAACTCCTGCATAGCCTGCGTCATATAGTTTCTTTTGCCTTTGCTGACAATCGAGATGATGCTGATTCTCTCTCTCACGACTGGGCATCCAATGAAGGGCCGAGAATGGTTTCTTCTCTTCAATGAGATTGATATTTTCTGCAAGCCAAGCACTGGTTTCTAACCGATATTTGTCTTCGCTGTTTATCTCTATTGAAGTCATTACTCGGATTCTATGGTGAAGAAGAGATTTGAAGCGAATATCGTGGAAGAAGGAGAAAGAAATTTTTATGGAAACGTTTCCAAAACAGTATGCAAGAACACGAAGATTCACGGTAGGGGCGCCGCGATCATTTGCGATCTCTCCGAATGGACACAGTATTAGTTACCTGCAGTCTTCTTCAGGGAGTGACCCTAGTAACAAACTCTGGATTCATAACCCTCAATCACAAACTTCAGTACTTCTCGCTGACCCTCAAGATCTTCAAAGTATCGGGAGCAACCAAGAAATTTCTGAAGATGAGCAATCACGAAGAGAGCGGGTGAGAGAAGTTGGATCTGGAATTGTTGCTTTTAGTTCCAGCGCCGATTCTCCCAATGTTTGCTTTACATCAGATGGAACACTTTATGCAGCGAACTTAGATTCGAGAGAAATTACAAGTTTTGAAACTGTAAGTAGTGTCTTCGATCCACAAATAAATCCAAATGGCAGCCTTATCGCTTATGTGTCGGGCGGGGAGTTACGGTATCTAGATTCTTCTGGAAATGACTTTTTAGTAGTCAAAAGTCAGGATCAGCATATATCCCACGGTGTAGCAGACTTCATAGCAGCTGAGGAGATGGGTCGAAGAAGGGGTTACTGGTGGTCACCACGTGGAGATCGTCTTCTCGTTACAGAGGTAGATAACTCTAATGTTCTTAATTGGCATATTCTCAGTTCAGCAGATCCGAGCTCTCCNCCGAAATCACTTCGGTANCCAAAAGCAGGAACCNATAATCCGGAAGTCAAACTNGGGGTGTACACNCTAGAAGGAGATGGNCTTCAAATCGATTGGAGCCAGTCNGCNTTTTGGGAATACCTTGTCAATGTTCAGTGGACTNANGAATCNTCAATCTACCTAACAGTCCAGACTAGGGATCAAAAATCCATGGGAATCTTAAAAGTGGATTCCGANACTGGAGCTGTCGAGGANATATANCGATGGAGCGATGCCTGCTGGGTAGAGATCATTGCTGGAGCCCCAAAAATTATTGGGGAGCAGATCATTACGGTTGAGGATCGAAATGATGCAAGGTCGCTTGTGATAAATAATCAATCTATATCAGGTGATGACCTCCAAGTACGGTCCCTGATTAACTGCAACGAACAAGGGGTAATAGCCGCAGTCAGTCCAAGCCCATTGGAGCAACACATTGTCCACTTTGATTTCGAGGGGAGAAGAACTGCCTTTACTGAAGACCCTGGAGTTCACGATGGCGTCTCTAATGGGAAAACAACAGTGATCCAACATAGAAATATGGATGTTCATGGAGTCAAAACAACAGTCTTTGTAGGGGATTCCCCTATTTCTGAGATTAAAGACCTGTCGGAAAAACCAGTCATTTCTCTCAACGTAAGATTCCATCGACTAGGAGAAAACGAACTTGAATCTGTTGTTCTCTTCCCTCAAAACCGTGATGACACTATGCTGCTTCCGGTTCTTCTTGACCCTTATGGTGGACCGCATGCGCAACGAGTGCGGTGGGCTCAGGGCCTCTTTGGAGTATCCCAATGGTTTGCGGATCAAGGTTTTGCTGTCATTGTCAGTGATGGTCGGGGAACACCGGGTCGCTCACCCGCATTCGAAAGAGAAGTATATGGAGATCTCGCAACTGCTGCTCTAGAAGATCAGATTACTGCTCTATCTGCCGCAGCGGAGATCTACGAACGACTTGATCTTGACCGAGTGGGGATACGTGGCTGGTCATTTGGCGGCTACCTCGCCGCTCTAGCAGTACTGAGAAGGCCAGATTTATTCCATGCTGCTGTAGCAGGAGCTCCGGTGACAGACTGGGAGCTCTATGACACTCATTACACGGAGCGCTATCTAGGGCATCCGCTAGAAACCCCTGAGAATTACAAAAACACAAATCTATGTAATGAAGCACACAAGTTAGAGAGTCCCTTACTACTCATCCATGGCTTGGCTGACGATAACGTTGTTGCAGCACATACGTTTCAGCTTTCCCAAGCTCTTCTAGAAGCAGGGAAACCCCATGAAGTACTTCCCCTTTCTGGCGTTACCCATATGACTCCGCAGGAAACTGTCGCTGAAAATCTTTTACGCGTACAGTTAAGGTTTCTGAAGAAATCACTTGGTATCGACGATGAGGGGGATAAATGACTGGGCCATTGGAAGGCATGAGGGTGATAGAGGGATCTGCTTTCGTCGCCGCGCCTTCCGGTGGGATGACGTTAGCGCAGCTTGGCGCTGAAGTAATCCGATTTGACCCTATTGGTGGAGGATTGGACTATAAAAGGTGGCCATTGACCGAAGATGGACTGTCGCTTTACTGGGCTGGACTTAATAAGGGGAAAAAATCGATTCAGGTCGATTTCCGATCTGAAGAAGGGCAAGAGCTTCTCAAGGAACTAATTGGAGCATCGGGTGAAGACTCAGGTTATTTCCTTACTAACTTCCCTGCCAAGGGCTGGCTATCTTATGAGAGTCTCAGCGCAATTCGCGAAGATCTGATTATGTTGAACGTGATTGGAAATCATGATGGAACAACCGCGCTTGACTACACCGTCAATTCGGCTATGGGATACCCCTCCGTGACAGGCCCAGAAGGGTATGACGGCGTTATAAACCACGTTCTGCCCGCATGGGACATCGTATGTGGGCAGACAGCAGCAATAGGCATTCTCGCCGCTGGTCGCCACAGAGATCGGACAGGGGAAGGCCAATTTATCGAATTGGCCCTAAGTGATGTTGCACTTTCTGCTGTTGCTGCCCTTGGACATATCGCGGAAGCGCAAATCCTTGACTCCGAACGTGAACGTATCGGAAATGAACTCTATGGGGCTCTAGGGCGGGACTACACAACGGCTGACGGGAAAAAAGTGATCGCCGTTGCAATAACAAAAAAACAATGGCAAGCCTTGTGCTCTGCATGTGAAATGACAGAAGCTATGGAACAAC
This sequence comes from Acidimicrobiaceae bacterium, assembly GCA_002703045.1. Classification (GTDB taxonomy): domain Bacteria; phylum Actinomycetota; class Acidimicrobiia; order Acidimicrobiales; family UBA8592; genus UBA8592. The sequence continues at coordinate 1,932 of PAEG01000061.1, read as the reverse complement.
TCGCAATTCAAGAAGGGCTTGATTTATATGGAAATGAAGGTGACCGTTTCAAAGTCCGGGAACGTATTCACCCGCATGTGGAAGCATGGTGCAAAGAACGTAATTTTGAGGAGGTACGACAGATTTGGGATAACCTCGGCGTGTGCTGGGGACCCTATCAAACGTTCAAAGAGCTCGTGCAAAATGACAAACGTGTCTCAGAATCTAACCCTATGTTCGCAAATATTAGACAAGAAGGAATTGGGGAATACCTTTCACCAAGTAGCCCTCTTCACTTCGAAAGAATCGGCCGTATGAGTCCTGTACCGGCGCCACAATTAGGAGAACACACAGATCAAATAATGGCAGAAATACTTGGTTTAACAAGCACTGAGATAGGAAGGTTACGAGATTCTCAAATAATCCAATGACTAATTTTGACATTCTTTTAGATGAATCTCACATAGAGAGTTTTTGGCGCGATGGTTTTGTTGTACTCCGGAACGTAATTAGCCCAAGTCTGGTCCTGTCTATGGAAGAACCAATTAAGAGGGCTATTTCCAGTAGTAGTACCGATCTTACTGAATTAGGGCCGATTGTTGCCCCGAATAGTGTCCTTTCCGATCCGAATGTTTCATCATCAGGAGGTTCCGGCCGATTCGTTGCTGGTACCGATTATTGGATCGGTGATGAAGATTTCGCTAACTTCGCCTGTGAATCTGCAATCCCTCAAATTGTCGCCCAGATTCTTCAGAGTGGCTCTGTGTGGCTTTATGAAGACTCTATCTTGGTCAAGGAACCGAACACGGCAGAGGAAACGGCTTTCCATCAGGATCTTTCCTATTTCCATGTTTCTGGTGAACAGGCATGTACCGTTTGGGTTCCTTTGGATTTCTCCTCACCTAGTACCGGAGCAATTCGTTTCGTCAAAGGATCCCATAAGGATTTAACCCCATATAGGCCAAACTGGTTCGTCTCAGATGAGCCTCTACCGAACACTGAAGGTGAGCGAGTTCCTCAGATACCTTCTGCACTTGTTACTGCCCCAACTTTGTCTCCTGGNGATCTGACTATNCATCATNCNCGTACCCTTCANGGGGCTTCTGCTAACCGCTCTNCAGATCAGNCACGGNGAGCAATATCGATTCGGTACTGTGGAGATGATGCTCGCTANCACATTCGCGAGGGGNCNCCACTAAAANCCCATCATNAANCAGTTTCAAATGGTGATATTCTNACCCATGAACGCTGCCCAAAAGTGTGGCCTCGAACCTANCTGTTAATAAGGGAACGAACCTCTNCCAATAAACCNATGGTCTCAATCGCTTCTTTTTGTGGGAGTGTCATGCANCGACATNTGACTTCANTAAAACCAAGTTCTTTGNAAGGCCGCAATTGTTCTGCTGCTTGNTCTGGNTTGCCNACNATNACAGCATCNCGCTGCATGCCCCTATAGCCTTTTNNNATNANNTGGTCGCCAAGTTNTTCTGCTNTNCTTNCGTCTTTGAGNACTATCACATCTTTGCGAATAATTGGCCTAGGTTTCTTATCGAGGCCTTCACATGCCTCAAGGTAGCACTCTAATAGCTCTCCAGCTTTCACATCATTCAAGAATGGGGCTGCATACCATACGTCGCCTAATCGGGCTGCTCGGTGAATTCCTTCCTTGCTGGTACTTGCTCCAATCCACCATTCGATCTTCTGCGTTGGGACAGGATTAACCTGCACCCCTGAATCACTTTTTGCAAAAAGTGATTTGATTATTGCGATCTTTTTTTCCAGATCAGCGCCTCTTGTTTTCATGGAAGCACCCATAGCTTTGAAAGTTTCTTCCCCGTCACCAACACCAGTCTGAACAACAAACGTAGCTTTCGTTAGCGCTGACAACGTCCCTACTTGTTCTGCCACCAGAATTGGGTTCCAAAGCGGAAGAAGGAATAAGCAACCGACAGG
>PAEG01000060.1 GCA_002703045.1 Acidimicrobiaceae bacterium | reverse complement strand
TGTCAATTTCAGTGCCATAAGAAACAGCATGATCTAGATATGAATTGGTAATTTCAATTCCAAGTTCAGCAGCTTCAATGGATGGATTAGTCGTGATGACTTCTAATACTTCATAGTCCCACCCATGCCCAGGTTCTAATTCCTGTGAGGCAACCATAATATTGGCGAATGGGGCCATTTTTTTTGCGACTTCGTACGTCGCCATTAAACACGCATCGAACCCAATTAAGTCAAGTTTGTCTATCTCAGAATTAGCTAGGCCTAATTCGAGGCCTAAAACCATTTCTTGTAAAGTAAGAATATCGTAACCGCTATCTTCATCTGGCCCCATTCCAGGCCAACCAGCTCCGTGGTCCCACAGAATCAGACCAGTTCTATCCGCAGGAAAAGCAGATAACCCATAATCAATAAATTCAGCAAAAGTTTCTGCAGAGCCAAGATTTTTTTCGCCGAGATTGTCATTTAGAACAAGCAACTCACCATTTGTGACTTGAAAGATTTTCGTATCCGTAAAATCTGGGACATTCAGAACACCCTCGTTTGTGTGGTCTTCAGACCTATCGAAGAATGTAACGATGTTCAAATTTGGGCTGTCAGGCACAGCTGCCATCTCAACAATATCTCCTAGGGCGTATTCTTCAAGGTCTGTATCTCCCATTAGGTAAATAAGTATTGTCCAACTTTCTTCAGAGTCATTCTCAAGAGCTTCAGCCGAGTTGGTTTCATCAACAGGTAACTCTAGATCATCGGTTCCCCCTGTAAGTTCTGCAATCTCTTCGTCATCTAAATATGAAAGGCAGGAGATAACTTCCTCGTCTATCTCACCAGTACCATTCCCATCGTTGTTTACAACATCATCAAGGAGATCTTCATAAGTCCATCCAGTAGATGCTTGAACTGCATCTACAAGGCAAACAGAGAAATCATAATTATCTATAAATTCTGAAAAAATGACCTCAATTAGAGCATCTCTTGAATCTTCTGACGCCTGCTGAGATGAAGTGGAATCCTCCACGCTCTCATCCGTTGAAGAAGACGAGTTGCTTTCATCCGTTGAAGAAGACGTATCTCCTCCACCACAAGCAACTGTCAATGATGAAACTAGAAACAATGCAAGGACTAAAGTAATAAATTTTCTCAAAACGACCTCCATAAATTATGATTACTCTAACAATATTCAATATTCAATATTCAATATTCAATATTCAATAGGCGAGATTCCAGCTAGACGCAGATTAGTGGAGACTTTATAGTTGAGTATTTGGCTTCTGATGAGCCTTGGCGTGAGAGGGAAGCGCTACATAATGCACTTCGATCAGGGATAAGGGGTTGTGTAAAACACTGTAAGACCCCACCCCAGTAGGGTTTATTTCTTTTCTCGTGTGTCCCTGTGGTGTCCCTGAACGTATAAAGCCCCAGAACCTAGACTCTTCTATCACCTAGAAAAGCCTCTGAACTGGGGTTTTACTTGTCGGGACGGAGAGATTTGAACTCTCGACCCCCTGCTCCCAAAGCAGGTGCGCTACCGAGCTGCGCCACGTCCCGTAATTAATAGAGTATCTGTTCCTATTAGATCTCCGACAGTCTAGATGAATTCATAATAGTTCAGAAGCAGGAAGTTCAATCCAGCGCTTTTTCTACTTTTTCTATCGCTTCTTCGTCAGATACTTCTAAAGCGAAGCTCAATTCAGAAACCAGGACGCTCATTGCTTTATTGAATAAGCTTTTCTCGCCAGCTGAGAGGCCTTTATCTCGTTCACGAAGAGCGAGGTTTCTGACAACTTCCGCCACCTGGTAGACATCACCTGATTTNAGTTTTTCCTGGTGGTTCTTAAATCTGCGGCTCCAGTTGGAAGGCTCACGAACATCCCGTCGTTTNAANACGTCAAAGAGATCNTCNACNTCTTCTCCNCTGATAGGCCAACGCATACCAACTTCTTCNGCCTTATCNGCGGGAACAGANANCGTCATATTNTCCATNACCATNCGAAGAATTAAGTANTCTTTACGCGNACCGAAGATCGTCTTGAGTTTTTTGTCTTCGATAATCGCTGCTCCGTGGTGGGGGTAAACCACCCGATCGCCCTTTTTAAAGGTCATCTCTCTCCCTGCATAAAAAGTGTCTCTTACGTGCCATGTCTGACAGCCTTTACACGTTATATGAAACAAACGCTAGATGAAACGAACTTCACATTTTTCTTTCTTCCCNGCGATTTCAACAAGAAACAATGGTTAGTGTTTATCCATGGTAGGACAATGGGTAGCGGGTGTTGACGGAGCTCAGAAAGGTTGGGTTGTCGCCTNCATTCCAATAACTGGCAGTGATNAAGCGTCATTGTTCCGTTGCGAAACATTCCAAGAAGTCAAAGCCAAAGTAGTTGAACTGGGATGTTCCTCTGTCGGCGTCGATATGCCGATTGGGGTCAAACTTTCCGGCTCGCGCNAACTCGATAGTGAAGCNCGANAAAGACTAGGANNACGAAGGTCTTCTCTTTTCCCAACGCCATCATCGGTCGTCCTCGAAGCAACATCATATGAAGACGCGCTTATACGAAGCCGGAACCAAACCGGGAAAGGGCTTTCAATCCAGACATGGAACCTCGTTCCGCAAATACGTGAAGTACGAAGCATCATCAAACCTGAAGATTCCGACACGTTTTTTGAATGCCACCCGGAATCGTCATTTGTTGAACTCGTAGGGGAAACGCTTACCTCAAAGAAAACACCAGAAGGCGTAAAGCAACGCCTCGACGTTATCCGCGACATTGTTCCTACTATCGACGTAGTTGTTGAGAAACTGCCGAAAAAATGCAGAATAGACGACGCGTTAGATGCGTTTGCTGCTGCCTGGTCGGCGAAAAGATTCTCTGAAGGGGAAGCGATAATCCTTGGCGGCAATGAATATGATGAGCAGGGGTACCCACTACGAATCGTGATTTAACGAACGGGAATCAGAAAATAAAGGAGTGACATATGCATGGGCGGTTAGAAGGCAAGGTTGTCTATATAACAGGAGCAGCGTCAGGAATCGGCTTAGCATGCGCTCAANGATTCGCCGAAGAATCAGCAGTNGTANTCGGATCAGATATTCAAACCAGCNACCAATGGGCCAAACTCGTCGGGGACAATGCACCGCTCTTTGAACTCGATGTGCGTGACGAAACCGAACAACATGAAGTCGTTAGTCGAATCCTCGCTGAATATGGCCGCATAGACGGGGTCGTAACCGCTGCAGGTATCGCCGGTGGAGGACCGGTCCATGCTCTTGATATGGAGAATTGGCAGCTCGTGCAGGACATTAACCTCACCGGAACAATGCTGACCGCTAAAGCAGTCCTCCCAACCATGATGGAGCAACGTTCAGGAAGCATCGTCACTGTTGCAAGCATCGAGGGAATAGAAGGATGCGAGGGCGGGTCAACGTATAACGCGTCGAAGGGTGGCGTCATCCTTCTTACGAAAAACCTTGCGAACGATTATGGCCGATTAGGGATCCGGGCGAACGCAATATGCCCCGGCTTTATCCAAACTCCAATGTTTGAAGCTACTGTTCCCCTCATGGGAGAACGCGCCGACCGNATACGAGAACAACANAANCTCGGNCGNTGGGGAGAAGCAACNGAAATCGCNGGCGCCGCCTANTTCCTNATTAGCGAAGATTCATCNTTCGTCACTGGAGTCGCCCTCCCAGTCGATGGGGGATACACCGCNGGCCACTGGTATGGATTGACAACACTTATGGGATTGGAATAGCCCTTAAGACGGTTCGAAAACAACCACAAACATTGACGGCCATAGTTTTCCAGTTAGAAGGAACGCTTNNGAAGCCTCATCGTAGGCAATTCCATTCAAAACGTCAGCACCAGCACGACCGGCATCATCGAGGAGCCCACTTGCATCAATCACTGCCGTGACATCACCTGTTGNAGGGTTGATCTCAACGATGGTATCGGTCCGCCAAATATTGGCATAAANCTTCCCATCGACACATTCCAACTCGTTGAGCGAAGCCACACCCGACCCATCTAAACGAACGGTAACACTGTCAATGGCGGAGAAAGTTTCCGGATCTCGCATCGTTAACGAACTAGATCCATCAGACATGACCAAACGAACGCCGTCAAAGCACAGCCCCCATCCTTGACCCTCATAGTCGAAACTGCCNNTTACTTCGAACGATTCGATGTCATAGACGAATGCTTTCCCAGCCAACCATGTCAGCTGGATAAGAGAATCTCCGACGACGGTCACCCCTTCACCAAAATATTCATCAGCGAGCGGCGTCCACCGCAAGACGCTCCCGTCTCGAGGGTCNATTTCGCTGATCCCCGACTCGCCATTCCGGCCACGGCTTTCATATAGCCGCCCATCATCGAATTCCAAACCTTGAGTAAATGCTTTAGGATCATGATCCCGCTGTTCAAGGACGCTAATTTGTAGCGCTACCGGCGACTCTACTGGCTCNACAGTAGAAGGCGGAGGTGNCTGCGTTGGCTGCTGGGGACTCTGCGATGATTCCGCCTGACTAGTCACCGTATTCGTAGTCTTTGGGCTGTCAGAACTGNCCGAACATGACCCCAAAAGCACAAGAGATATGGCGGCAATCGTGACAGCGAGCACGTCCCAGCGAAAGAGCGGAGCGATGCGTTTCAGTTTGTTACCCCATTTTGCTGTAATGCCGCGATGTCATCACCACTGAGACCAAGACTTTCTAGNACTTCGACAGTGTGTTCACCTAAATCAGGTGCNGTTGACCGCTGTTCCCAAGGCGTACCNGAGAAATCACATGGAGTTGCTACCATCCGCGTCGTANCGACACCGTCAGGCACGTCTGTNAANAGCCCAGCNNNCTCACTTTGTGGGTCAACGAGAATATCNTCAATGGAGTTAATAGGAGCCCAGAAAAAATCTGGTTCAGTAGAGAAGATCTCCTTCCATTCATCCATCGTCTTTTGCGCAAACTCTGCGTCCAACAACGAGATGAGCTCAGCTGCGTTTTGAGCTCGCCCCCGAGGAGTCCCGAACTTCTCATCATCGATCCATTCGGGGCGGCCAACAACCCGGCATAGGGGCGGCCAATGACGAAGTATCTCTAAGCCCACAACCCAAAACCGTTTCCCATCTCCAGTGACGTAGTTGTTCATCGCAGGGTTCCCCATAGATTCTCTGTTACCAACCGCTAAAGTCATCCCCCAGAGCAAGGCTATATTCATATCGAAGCCAATCGTGTACGCTCCTTGCCGGTAGAGCGACGTTGAAACATATTGCCCTTCACCCGTTTTTTCCCTCGAAAACAATGCAGCAGAAATTGCCGCAGCAGCTGCCAGCCCCGTTCCATGGTCTCCCATCCCGCCGCGCTGGAAAGGAGGATCAGAACCCTCCGGTGTCAAAAGGTGAGCTATCCCTGACCTCGCCCAGAACGCAGCAACATCATATGCCGGCCTATCGACGTCATCGCCCTCCGTCCCGTAGCCGCTTATTCCACCATAAATAAGACGCGGGTTTCGCTTCAGCAGCTCCTCATGCCCAAGCCCAAGTCGCGCTAACGCACCTGCACGGAGGTTCGTCACGAAAACATCGGCGCTATCAATCAGCTGGAGCGCAACATTCATCCCGTCGGGTGTTGACAAGTCAAGCACGACAGATTTTTTGTTACGGTTATCCAATTCAAAGGGAGGGTTGTTTGGCATATCGCCACCAAGCATCCGCTGAAACGTTCGCGCGGGGTCTCCAGTAGGCGGTTCGATCTTTATAACTTCAGCACCCCAATCGCCGAGAATGCCCCCAGCAGCCGGCCCAGCGACCCAAACACCCAATTCCACGACACGTATACCTTCCATGGGTCCAGCCATCGTTACCCTCCTAAACATGATGTGCACTTAGCTTAAACGTTGGCCTATCAATTGGTCACATTCTTTCGACAGATCATGCTCCTCAATGCCATGGGCAGATACAAACTGTCCTCTGTTTCTCTGCTACAAAAGAACTATGAGCGACCACTACGAATTCCCATACCCATCGAAAGAACTTGAATCACAGCATCCTTTCACCATCTACGAACATGAACGTCTCAGCGAACAGGCGATGGAGGCAAATGCAGAAGATTTCTATCACAAAATGAGCGAGCGAAGAAGCGTGCGCATGTTCAGCCCCGACCCTGTCCCGCAGAAACTGATCGAACTTGCCGTTCAGGCCGCTTCAACAGCACCATCAGGTGCGCATAAACAACCATGGACATTCGTCGCTACTAACGACCCCGAAATCAAACAAGCGATACGGGCCGCTGCAGAACAAGAAGAAGAAAAGAATTACCTCGAAAACCGGATGAACGACGAATGGCAAACAGCCTTAGCCCCTCTAGGAACCGACCACCATAAAGAATTCCTTCAAGTCGCACCCTGGATCGTTGTTCTCTTCGAACAACGCTACGAACTCCTTCCAGNTGGAACAACTCAAAAAAACTACTATGTCAAAGAGAGCGTGGGCATAGCAGCTGGCATGTTCATCACCGCCTTACACCACATGGGCCTAGCAACACTGACACATACCCCCACGCCAATGAAATTTCTCAACACAATACTGGACCGGCCAAAAAATGAACGACCCTTTGTCCTATTCCCAGTCGGCTACCCGCTCGAAGGAGTGAAAGTACCGGATCTAGATCGGAAAGAACTGAACGAAATCTTTACCACCGTTTTCTAGGGCCGGCCTATCTAAAGGTAAAGTGGGACCAGCAAAGAAGGAGAGAAGATTGTGTCCTACGATCTCATAATCACCGGCGGAAAAATCGTTGATGGAACCGGCTCCGCCCCATATAACGCCGACGTAGCTATCAAAGATGGGGTGATTGCAAAGGTCGGTGATCTATCCGAAGCTGCATCAGCAGATGTAATTAACGCAGATAACCGAATCGTCACACCAGGCTTTGTCGACATTCATACCCACTATGACGGACAAGTCACCTGGGACAATCAACTCGAACCATCATCAGGCCATGGAGTAACAACAGTCGTAATGGGAAACTGCGGAGTAGGCTTCGCNCCTGTACGTCCAGGCCAAGAGGAATGGCTGATCCAATTGATGGAAGGAGTCGAGGACATCCCCGGTACCGCACTGTCGGAAGGTATGGATTGGCAGTGGGAAACGTTCCCCGAGTATCTAGATGCCCTTGATGGAAAAGAGTTCGCTATCGACGTCGGTACTCAGGTAGCCCACGGGGCCGTCCGCGCCTACGTCATGGGAGAACGAGGAGCAAAAAATGACCCAGCAACACCTGAAGATATCGCAGCAATAAAAACCATCGTACGCGAAGCTATAGAAGCAGGAGCTCTAGGCGTGTCTACATCGCGTGTCCTCGGCCATAGAGCCATGGACGGTGAACCAGTCCCTGGGACCTTTGCCGCAGAAGACGAACTGTACGGGTTGGGTCGAGCCCTTCAAGAAGCCGGAACAGGAGTGTTCGAATTAGCACCAGCCGGAGCTGATGGACAAGATCTCATCAAAGCGCCATCGGAGATGGAATGGATGAAAAAACTTTCATCTGACATAGGCCGGCCGGTCACTTTTGCCATGCTTCAAAATGAGGCAGAACCAGACCTGTGGGAACAGCTTCTTGAAGAATCCCTCCGATCAAGTGAACAGGGAAGCCAATGCTTCCCCCAAGTCGCCGGCCGTCCTTTCGGACTTCTCATAGGCCTCCAAACCCACCACGCATTCGCAAAAAAGCCGACCTTTGCCGCCCACGCCCACTTGCCGCATGAAGAACTGGTCGCGAAACTCAAAGAACCCAAAGTCCGAAGCTCAATTTTAAAAGAAGAAGATACCCCTACAGATCCAGCGATCTTGTTCGATGGAATGGCCCGACTCGTTCAAGCCATGACACACCGCCTTTACCCCCTCGGAAAAATCCCAGATTATGAACCAGCGCCCGACCAAAGTATCGTCGCTATTGCTGAACGCTCAGGCGCATCACCTCTCGAAGTGCTCTACGACTACATGCTCGAAGACGGAGGGCATGCCATGGCGATGATGCCGATCTTCAACTATGTAAACGGCAACCATGACGCCATCCGAGAAATGCTCCTACACCCACAAGCTGTATCAGGTCTCTCAGATGGGGGAGCGCATTGTGGAATGATCTGTGATGCTTCCATACCTACTTTCATGCTCAGCCACTGGGCAAGAGATCGATCTCGCGGAGAGAAACTTCCCTTGGAGTGGGTCGTCAAAAAGCAGACTAGCGACACAGCCACACTTTACGGACTCACCGATAGGGGAATTATTAAAGCAGGAAAACGAGCTGATCTAAACGTAATAGACTTCTCAACACTGAATCTGTCCGGACCGAAAATGGTTCACGACCTCCCAGCAGGCGGCCGACGATTACTACAAGAAGCAAAGGGATATGACTATACAATCGTTGCCGGCCAAATAACTAGAAAAAACGGGGAGCANACNGGTGCCCNCCCTGGACGANTAATNCGAGGCGCNAAGTAGCCACAATGGAGGCCATGCAGCGATTCACCCAGGCGGCAGAACAAGCTGGATTTTCAGTGGTAGCTGAACAATTTCCCGAAGGTACACGAACCGCTAAAGACGCCGCTGCTGCCGTGGGGTGTGAATTAGCACAAATAGTTAAATCACTGGTCTTTGTTCACGAGGAAGACCCGTACCTCGTTCTAGCCTCAGGGAAAAACCGAGTGAACGAATCCTTGGTGGCTGAAGTGATGGGCATAAAGTCACTTTCTATAGCATCTCCAGAGCAAGTTCGAAAAGCAACAGGTTTCGCAATNGGAGGGACTCCACCCTTTGGTCATCCAACTGCGATTCCGACAACTCTTGACAGAGATTTACTTGTATATGAAACAGTATGGGCAGCCGCCGGTACCCCNGACACATGTTTCCCAATCAGCCCACAAGATCTTGAGAAAATAACCTCTGCTGTCGTTGCCGATGTTGCTGCAGCATAAAGTAAAAGTACGAGAAATAAGGCAGGTAGCCAATGGGCGTGTGTAANGAAAAAGTAATCATAGTAACTGGAGCAGCTCGAGGGCTAGGTCGAGCCCATGCTTTAGCACTAGCCAAACATGGCGCACGCGTCGTGGTAAATGACCTTGGAGTTGAACGTGACGGAACCGCAGCAGCTTCAGGACCAGCTCAAGAAGTAGTCGACGAAATTATTGCCGCTGGCGGGGANGCTATTGCTAACAATGCTGACGTTGCAGATTGGAACCAAGCCGAAGCGATGATTCAGCAAGCGATTGAAACGTGGGGAGTGCTTGATGGCCTCATTTGTAACGCCGGGTTTCTCCGAGACAGAATGCTNGCAAGTATGAGCGAAGANGAATGGGATACCGTTGTGCGCGTTCACCTAAAAGGACANTTCGCTCCAGCACGTCATGCAATAACACATTGGCGAGAACGNGCCAAACAAGGCGAAGATGTTCAAGCAAGAATAGTTAACACAAGTTCAGGNGCAGGACTCATGGGATCAATAGGTCAGGGAAACTATGCAGCTGCAAAAGCAGCCATTGCACAACTAACAATTCAACAGGCAAGCGAATGGGGCCGATACGGAGTGCTAGTAAACGCAATAGCTCCTGATGCTCGAACACGAATGACGGAAGGGATTTTTTACTCCTCTGATGACGTTCAAGAGGGAGCATTCGATAAAAAAGCACCTGAGAACGTCTCCCCCTTAGTTGTATGGCTCGCAAGCCCAGAATGTGATATCACCGGAAGAACTTTCGAAGCAACGGGCGGACAACTCAATGTCTGTGACGGATGGCAACATGGACCCGTTCAATCTGTCGGAGATCGACAAATAACGGTTGAAGAAATTAATGAGCTGGTCCATGCCAGCATAGAAANNGCTCCGCCACCAGAGAACGTTTACGGAGCNCAATAGCGGATTCTAGTTTCCTTACTGCTTTCCGTCTCGTAACGCGATGTTAACAATCTAGAAACACAAACATCGAANGGATAGATTATGGTNATAGTAACTTCAAAAAGTTTTTGAAGAGAAAGAGAAACTGTTCAGATGAAACTGATTACCGCTGTCATCAAACCCCACCAAGTAGAAGAAGTTAAAGAAGCCCTAGGGTCGATTGGGGTTCAAGGAATGACTGTTACAGAAGCCCAAGGTTTCGGAAGGCAAGGAGGCCATACCGAAACATATAGAGGAACTGAATACAAGGTAGCGTTTACTCCCAAAAGCCGTCTAGAAATTGTTGTTTCGGACGCCGAGGCTGACAAAGCAGTCGACGCAATCCTAGGAGCAGCTCGTACCGGGAAAATCGGTGATGGAAAAATATGGGTCTCAAGCGTAGAGCGACTCGTACGAATTCGTACCGGTGAAGAAGGAGACGAAGCTCTATAAAGCTTCGACCATTCATTTAGCTAGAGCTAGATCGTCCTCAAGGCTATTTCTCGTAGAATATTCTGCTCCTGTTACTAATCGGGTATCGTAAATTCCAGTAGAAATTTATCCATGGAGCGAACGTGTTTCTTGAGGAAACCCCTGAACAACAATCCTTTCGAAAAGAAGTCCGTGAGTATTTTGCTGGACTGATGACAGATAGTGTCCGCGAGGGCCTACGAGGCGCACACGAAACTTCACCAATTCGGCGACAGTTATTTCGCCAAATGGGTAAAGATGGCATGCTGGGCGTCGGCTGGCCGAAAGAATACGGTGGACAAGGACGCACGCCCACAGACCAATTTATTTTTTACGATGAATCTGTCCGCGCAAATGCTCCAATGCCATTCGTCACCCTAAATACGGTCGGACCGACACTTATGGAAATGGGAAGCCAAGAGCACAAGGACTTCTTTCTACCGAAAATTCTTTCCGGCGAAATTACATTCGCAATTGGATATAGCGAAGCAGGAGCCGGAACAGACCTTCTGTCTTTAAGTACACGAGCTGAACGCGACGGTGACGAATGGGTGATAAATGGCCAAAAGATGTGGACCAGCGGCGCTAATGAAGCCGATTATGTCTGGCTAGCGTGNNGAACGAACCCTGAAGCCAAGAAGCATAAAGGGATTTCAATCATCATTGTCCCAACGGAAACGCAAGGCTTTAGCTATACCCCAATCGTNACCGTAGGTAATGCCACTACAACAGCTACCTACTATGACGAAGTCAGAGTNCCGTTCACAAATCTAGTTGGTGACCTTGATGGAGGGTGGGGGCTTATAGCAAGCCAATTGAACCACGAACGAGTTGGGCTAGCTGCCGTTAGTGTCCTTTCATTCCGACTTTTTGATGACGTTCTCAGATGGNCCTCAACAACAGAAACCGGTAACGGACANTTCGTTATAGATATTCCATGGGTGCAGATGGACCTAGCNAAATGCAGGGCAAAGCTCGACGCACTTAATTTGATGAACTGGAGAATGACAACAGCCGTTGAAGCAGGCCAACTGCAGCCCTATCACGCTTCTACAGCGAAGGTATATGGAACTGAAAGCGTAGCTGACGTATATCATTTGCTTCTCGGCGTTGTAGGAGCAGCTGGACATGTACGAGGTGGTTCACCAGGGGCGATTCTTCGAGGAGAACTTGAAGCCGCCGGACGATCAGCGCAAATAAATACTTTTGGCGGCGGAGTAAATGAAATACAACGAGAAATCATAGCTTGGATGGGNCTAGGAATGAGCAGAGGGAAACGCTAGCCCATGAACTTCGACCTCACCGAGGAGCAGCAAGCGTTATCAGAACTCAGCAAACAAATCTTTGAAGGGTCATCGCCAGTTGATCGTGTAGAAGAAATCGAAACAACAGAGGATCGTTTTGACCGACCGCTATGGGAAGAACTCGCAAACGCCAACCTTCTTGGTGTAGCCATACCAGAAGAGCATGGTGGCCTCGGATTTGGAGTTTTCGAACTCGCTCTCATCCTTGAACAACAAGGGCGANCCGTCGCCCCAGTCCCACTCCTTTCAACACTTGTAATGGGAGCGCTGCCTATCGTTGAATACGGAACAGATGAACNGCAGTCAAGATTGCTACCAGCCATTTCATCAGGCGAATGCATAGTCACCGGAGCTTTTCAGGAATGGGGTGCCAATAACCCATTGAACACCTCAATGGAGGCCCAATACAGCCAAGGAAAGTGGACACTGAGTGGAACAAAACCTGCCGTGCCGGCTGCGCATATCGCCGACTACATTCTCATACCAGCAAAAACAGGGCCAGAAGATTCCTGCTTGTTTCTTGTCGAAAGAGAAGCAGATGGCCTGAAGATCACTCCCAACATTACTACGAACAGGGAACTTCAAGCTCAGATAGATTGCGACACTGTTCCGGCAGAANCACTTGGAGATCCTGCGCAAGGAAANCTTTCAATCATTTGGATGTTAGAAAGAATTAATGTTGCGACATCAGCTGTAGCAGTTGGCTGCTGCGCCAAAGCCACCGAAATGGCAGCAGAATACACCAGCGAACGTGAGCAATTTGGAAGGCCCTTATCACACAACCAGGCAGTAACGCAGAGGGCGGCAGACTGTTACATAGGAACAGATGCTATGCGGCTTGTGCTTTGGCAAGCAGCGTGGCGGTTGGATGCAGGTTATCCAGCCTCAGAAGAAGTACGAATAGCGAAATGGTGGGCCTCAGAGGTCGGACAAAAAGTNGTCCATGATGTGCAGCATCTCCATGGAGGTATGGGAGCGGATGTTGATTATCCTGTGCACCGGTATTTTCTATGGGTGAAACAACTCGAAAATTTTCTAGGGGGAGGATCCTCACAACTGGCTGAACTAGGGTCGCTTATAACNACAAAGGCGAAAGCAAACACNTTTACATATTGAAAAGAGGACTATGAGCTCACAGCACTCATATTTGCCAGCTAGCACGCTCGAGCAAACTGCTAGCTACAATCACGCCCGGTATGGGCACACCCTGAAGATTTTCGCAGACGTAGCATCACGGTCCAAGCACGATCAGCAGACATGCTGCGAAGAATGGAATGTCCAAGATGTCCTTGAACATGCGACCATGGTAATGACGATGGTGGATCAGGTAGATGCNGANGANCCAAATTTTTCAACAGNNTCTGACCCTATAACTCTCGCCGCCCNTTATGCGCANGGGATAGAAGACCGATGGNATGAGGAAAGNCTTAAAAAAATTGTCAAAACACCGTTCGGNGAGATGTCGGTAGATGATTTTCTNGGGATTATNTNNATNGACACNNNNACGCATNTNTGGGANNTNGCTGATGCNTCNNCAATTGATCATTGCATTCCGCAAGCGATGGCTGAGGAAGCATACGATGTGATGAAACCAAGAGAGGCAGGGTTGCGCGGGCCAGGAAGGTTCGACCCTGCTATCGACATTGAAACGGATGACTCTGTCGAACGGTTCATAGCCTTCACCGGAAGATCTTCAGTTCGCAACGTTTAAGTTGAAAAGGCGAGTTCCAAGCCCGATCTAGGCCAATCCAGAGCAAGTAGCGACCCAGAACCCGATTCAGTGACGTATGCTATGNTCTCTCCACCTCGGCTGAAAGCAACATTAGTTGTTAGCGGCCCATCNATCGATACGTACTCATGGGATTCATCAGGCCTGACGACAAGAAGGCCATCAGGTAACGCGGCNACAACGACAGAGCCGTCTTTNTCAACGGCGAGCGAGTCGAGCGAGCCAAGAGTATTAGCTATACAGCGACCTCTTCTACTTTTGAGAACCCCAGGCTCCTCGAGGTCATACGCCCATAATCTTCCTGTCGTAGTCTGAGCAACGTACAGCGTCTCCCCATCAGGAGAAAGCCCACATCCATTNGGGTGATCGATATTATCTATCCACCGCTGAATAGACGATCCGTCAGGNTGNGCNTANTAGACAGCTCCCTTNTCTATCTCCCTTGGACGCTGTTTTCCAAGATCAGTGAACCANAAACCACCNGTTTCGTCGAAAACGATATCATTCGGNCCGCACAANTGATCTCCCTCGAACTCATGATAAACCTGAGTNATNTCTCCNGTAGNAAGATCAACACGATCTACAGAACCAGANACGTAATTTGGNGCCTGATTTGCTCCTGTTGAACGATCAAGCGGAAATCGCATACCCTTATGCTCGGTCCAAATAAATCCACCATTATTACAAACGTACATGCAACCATCTGGGCCAACGGCTGCGCCATTCGGCCCTGCGGAACCCGGATCCTCCCATTCAGCAATAGTCTCTTTCACCCCTTGCGGTGTGACGCGTGAAAGACGCGGCCCAGATATTTCTACAAGCACAATACTGCCGTCGTCCATGACAACAGGACCTTCAGGAAAATCAAGACCAGTCGCTAACACAGTTACATTTGTTTCCATACCAAACATTACACGAGACCTATGCGGAGGGCATCCTGATCCGATTAGAATCTTCACATGTTTATTTCTATTGATCCAGAAACAAAAACTGCTTCAATCCAAGAACCTGAAGTCTTAACCGCATTCCATATTGAAAGTCCAGAACATAACGAAGATGCTGTCGCTTCTATTATCGGAAATGGAGCGGAGGCAGCTGAAGATGCACATGTATGGGTGAGTATTGAATGGATCACCCGAAATGTTGAAGGGGAAGTCTCCAGCAATTGGAGAGAAGACTTCTCAGGAATGGTGCAATATGCAACGAGTAAAGGATGGGTCAATGAATCCGAGACACATTTAAAGGCGCATATTAAAGTTGACTAACTCAATCTTGAAATATGTTCCCATTAGGCGGGGGAAAGTATGGGAATAGAAACAACTGATCTATGGAAATTAGTTCTCGAACGAGCCGAACTCACCCCCGAGTCGGAAATGCTTGTTGATGAACAAGGACGAAGGTTAACTTTTCTCGAATATAAGATCGCCTCTCAGCAAATGGCAGCCGGCCTTTACGAGCTGGGAGTCAAAGAAGGCGATGTAGTGACTTGGGAACTCCCCACATGGATAGAAACTGTTGTCTTATCTGCAGCTCTTAGTCGCTTAGGAGCAATCCAAAATCCGATCATTGCGATCTACCGAGAACGAGAGGTCGGATTTTGCGTAAAACAAGCAAATGCCTCATTTCTGATAACTCCCAAAGAGTATCGAGGGTTTAATTTCGAAGAGATGGGATCGAACATCTCCACATCAACTGATCAGTTAACATCTCTTGCTGTAGAGCCCAAGAATTTTCCGTCTGCCGACCCAGCCATACTGCCCACATATTTGGAAGGGAAAGAAAATGCATTGCGGTGGCTGTGCTACACGTCGGGAACCACGTCAGACCCGAAAGGTGCAAAGCACACCGACGCATCTGTTGCAGCGATAGGGAAAAGCATGGGGGAGAGGTTAGACGTCCAGTTCGGAGATAGGCCAGCGCTAGTTTTCCCATTTCCTCATATCGGAGGCTTGACTTGGCTGTTTACGGCATTGCAGACCGGAGCAACATTAATATGCGATGCCGCATTTGACCCCGTAAAAACAACAGAGCTTCTATCACGAGAAGATTGCACACATCCCGGCGCAGGGACACCATTCCATATGGCGTATCTCAACGCCCAACGAGCAGATCCTTCAAAAAAGCTATTCCCAAATGTAAAAAACTTCCCTGGGGGAGGCGCACCTAAACCCGTAACCCTTCATGCTGAAGTCAAAGCGGAACTTGGGGGAAGCGGTATTGTCTCCGGATGGGGGCTAACTGAAGCACCAATACTTTCGATGGGAGCAGATACAGACCCTGATGACAAACTTGCCACGTCAGAAGGTAGAGCCATGCCCGGAGTAGACCTTATTACTGTCAAAGCAGATGGATCACTTGCCAAATCAGGAGAAGAAGGAGAATTGCGGGCAAAAGCGCCCCAACTGATGCTCGGTTATCTAGACGCATCCCTCGATAAAGAAGCCTTTGATGAAAATGGTTATTTTCGAACCGGTGATTTAGGGATTATTGACGAGGACGGATATGTCGTAATCTCTGGAAGGTTAAAAGACGTCATCATCCGACACGGTGAAAATATCTCGGCTAAAGAAGTTGAAGATCTTCTCTTCGACCACCCACAGATTGCAGATATAGCAGTTATTGGCCTNCCAGATACGGTTACCGGTGAGCGNGCGTGCGCAGTANTATCTACCGCCGAAAACCNNAGCCCTATTACTTTGAGTGAGCTTCGTACNTACTTGGAAAATGCNGGCCTTAGGAAAAACGCCATCCCTGAGCAATTAATNATNATTGACTCAATCCCTAGGAACCCTTCAGGAAAAATAACCAAAAACGTCCTCCAGGAACAGTTCAAGACAGTACCTTTTGAACGCTAATTAAGAATTCTTGACGCCGCGAACCAAGTCGGTTAGCCAAGAAGGGTCGATGCCTTGAGGAATAGATAACGCAACCCGATCAGCGGTTTGTCCAAACCGTNCGGCAAGCTCCTCACCAACTTCANATGGNGTCCCGACAACCGATAGAGCCTGCAAGTGTTCCTGGGTAAACAGATCTCCCAATTTTCCCCATTCTCCCTCTTTGGTCATTTGCCGAAGCTGCGGTTGAAGGTCACCCCATCCGTGGGTTTCAAGAACGGGTCTATAGGCTGGAGTTGATCCATAGAATCCGAGCATCCCACGGACGATAGATTCAGATCGCTCTCTGCCTTCTTCAGTACCATCATGAACTCCGACGATAGCTCCAACAGTGAGCGTGAAACTAGAAGGGTCTTTCCCTCGAGAGTTCAATCCGGTCATCATATTCGGAATCGTATGCTTGATAAGGTGCTCGTGTGAGGTGAAGGGGTGAACGAGGAGCCCATCCGCGCATGCGCCCGCTAGCTGTGTCATCTTCGGTCCTAAAGCAGCAAGCCAGACCGGCGGCGGACCGCATTGAAGAGGATCCGGAGTCAGCATCGGAGATGAGAGGGTATGTCGCGTCCATTCTCCTTCAAAGTTAAGAGCTGTTTCATGCTGCCACGAGTCAAAAATAGCTTTAGTCGCCTCTACGGCTTCTCGCATTTGACGAAGCGGACTTTCCCAGACAGAACCATACCGATTTTCAATATGGGGTCGAATCTGAGAGCCCAGCCCTAAAGCAAACCGACCACCGGTCAATCGTTGTAAATCCCAAGCTTGATAAGCGAGATGCATGGGGCTTCGAGGAATTGCGACGGCAATGTTCGTGTACAACATTCCATTGGTAACAGTCCCAGCACGAACCAGTGGGAAGAAGACGTCGCCTTTCCCTTCATAGGTAAATAATCCATCAGCACCCGAAGCGTCCAAATCCTTCGCAGTTTCCGCATTGGTTTCTAAATTTGTATTTAATAACACATCAACGGCAATCATTGAGCAAACACTATCGCCGGACAGGGGAGAGAACACATTTGTTATAAATTTTCGCCAACCTCACTTGGTTGGACTTCTTGGATATTTACGAAATCGTCACTTTCACCTGTTTCGAAGTCTCTTTCTTCTATCGGCCGCATGAGGATATCGATAGCAGTCCACAAGGTTTTTGAATTTGGATAAAACAGAATTGGGACGGCACCAAAGCAAGCAGCAAACCAAAAAACCCATCTTCCTGTGGGAATATCCGGATAGGTGGCATAGAAAAAAATAGTAAGCCCTGTGACAAGTAGAAGGAAAGAAAAAATCGTATTAATCCCAACGGCGCCTATCCAATGCCCTTCAATACGTTCAAAATGAAGCCTGCAGCGAGGACAATTCCTTTCCATATGGACCCATTTCTTAAACAATTTTCGTTGCCCACACAACGGGCAAGCCTTCGTTGACCCCCGCCATAGGAGCTTGAATAGATCCCTTCCCTTGGTNGGGTCCCAATTATTTCTTCTATTGTCCATTAGTTCATAGAGTATAAATGCTGCTTTCATTAACGACGGTTTTTACATTTCGACTGCTAGAGCCTAACTTGTTCCTAGTAAGTCTGAACCAGATGGGAGCCCTCATGCTTGCAGCAGTCCTTCGCAATACCGGCGATCAAGATCTCGATGTAACTGACACAATTGAGGTGAATGACCCAGGTCCTGACGACGTTGTCGTCAAGATTACGCATACTGGTGTATGCCATTCAGATGTGTCAGCTATGAATGGAACAATCCCAACCGAATGCCCAGCAGTGCTTGGGCATGAGGGGGCTGGAATTATAGATGCTGTAGGCGACAACGTAACTGAAGTCGCAGTAGGTGACCACGTGATCGTAGTTTGGTCACCTCCATGTGGTGGGTGTAGATTCTGCATCGATCATAAGAGCCCAAATCTATGCATAACCGTACAATTTGGCTCGATGATGATACCCCATTTCACTGAAGCAAATGTTCCCGTCCATGCAATGGCTGGAGCAGGAACATTCGCCGAGAAAACTCTCCTACCAAAGCAGGCCGTCGTAAAAATCGACCCTGACATTCCATTAGATATCGCATCACTAATTGGTTGCGGAGTTATGACAGGAGCCGGAGCTGCACTCAATACAGCAAAAATTACACCAGGATCCTCAGTGATCGTCTATGGCGCTGGCGGTGTTGGTGTTGCAGCCATCCAAGGCGCACGGATAGCTGGCGCTGCTGAAATTGTTGCAGTGGATCTCAACGACGCAAAACTCGACGACGCCAGAAGATTCGGTGCTACACACGCAGTAAAACCCGAAGATGTCGACGGGGCCAAACTTGAAATAACCGGCGGAGATGGCTTTGATTACGCCCTCGAATGTATCGGTAACCCATTGACAATGCGAGCATCATTTGACGCCGTCCGGAGGGGCGGAACGGCATGCATTGTTGGCGTCGGAAGAATGGAAGAAATGGTTCAATTCAGCGCCTTTGAACTATTTTTCAGCGAGAAAATCCTCGTTGGCTCGTACTATGGCGGAACTGACGTCAGAAGCGACTTCCACAAATTACTTAGATTGTACAAACAGGGAAAATTAGATCTAGAAGGCATGATTACCCGACGGATAACGATAGACGAGATCAATCCAGCACTCGAAGCGGTACGAAACGGCGAAGTAATTCGACAAGTCATCGAGTTCTAACTGAACGACGCTTCAAATTAAGGAAATCAAGTGGAATCAACCGAACGTCTCAGCGCCCCACTCGTTCTGGAATATCCCTTCACACGGACAACAGGTCCAGTAATCGGAGCGTTTTTAACTGGGCTGCGTGAGAAAATCGTGCTTGGTATTAAACGAAAAGACGGGACCGTGCTCGTCCCACCGACAGAATATGACCCTGAGACATCCGAAACCCTAACAGAGATGGTCGAAGTGGCCCAACAGGGTGAAGTAACCACGTGGACATGGGTTCAAGAACCACGCCCCCAGTCACCCTGGGACTCTCCACACGCCCTAGCAATGATCAAGCTAGAAGGAGCCGACACTCCAATATTGCATGCGGTTCTCGCTGATGGCCCAGAATCACTAAAAGTTGGAATGAAGGTGCGTATCAAATGGAGAGAAGTTACCGAAGGTCACATAAAAGACATTGAAGGCTTCATACCTATTGAGGAGAACAATGACTGAAATCAGCGTGCCATCATCGCTCGATGGGGTGGAGCCAGTTCAGTCTGTACGAACTCCAATCCGGATGGAATACACATTTACACCAGGCGTCGCAGCCCAAACATACCTTAGAGAATTTGGTAACAAAAAAATCCTTGGCAACGTTTCACCCGTCGATGGTGCAGTCCTTGTCCCACCAAGAGGGGCCGACCCTAGACATGGTGCACTATGTGACGAGTTCATAGAGATGTCACACACAGGCCACATCGGATCATTCTGTGTGACTAACGTACCCATACCAGGCAGAGAGCTCGAGCTCCCCTATATTTCAGCGTGGATATTTCTAGATGGCGCAGACATCGGGTTTCTAAACCTTGTTGCTGAATGCCCACCCGAAGAATGCCGGATCGGGATGAGAGTCGAAGCAGTTTGGAAACCNGATGAAGAGATAGGNATGACAGCCGAAAATATTCTNTATTGGAGACCTACCGGNGAACCAGATATACCCTTTGAGGCCGCAGGAGTTCGGGGCTGGCATGTCAGAAAACAAGGTAAAAGCAATGCGTAAAGTCGCCGTTGTCGCAGCCGCCAGCCGCCAAGAAGAAAAAATGCTAGATACCGAAGTTGAGTTGATGATCCCACTCATTACCGAGGTCCGGACGAAAACAGGACTCGACCAAACCGATATCGGATTTACCTGCTCAGGAAGTTCAGATTTTCTTGCCGGTCAGGCATTTTCNTTTGTGATGACCTTAGATGCAGTTGGTCCTGTCCCACCAATTGCCGAAAGCCACGTAGAAATGGACGGGGCATGGGCGCTCTATGAAACGTGGGTGAAATTCCAGATGGGTGTTATCGATACCGCACTCGTCTACTCATACGGGAAACCATCACCCGGATCGCTTCAAGACGTCCTATCTACACAACTCGACCCATACTATGTAGCCCCCCTCTGGCCAGACGCACACTCAGTAGCAGCATTACAAGCACGATTGCTACTAGAACAAGGGGCCATCACGTCAGACGAATTGGCAGATTGCGCCGTGAGAACAGGGACAGTCGAGAATAGAGAAGACTATTTTTCGCAACCTCTTCTAGCAGATCCTCTTCGAGAAGCAGACTGCCCAACATACGCCGATGGGGGCGTAGCACTCATCCTTGCCTCTGAAGAAAAAGCAAACGAANTCTGCGACAGGCCAGCATGGATCACTGGAATTGATCATCGTATCGATGCACACCATTTTGGCGCAAGAGACTTCACTGCGGTTCCTTCAGTTAGGCTTGCCGCCCAGAATGCAGGCGTACACGATGGCCCCATAGACTCCACTGAACTCCATGCCGCGTATACAACCCATGACCTTCTTCTAAGAAAAGAAATGGGATTGGATATACCTGAAATCCCTCAACGGTCATACCCTATCCAAGCTGACACGCTCATGGCTTCCGGACTCTTACGAATAGCTGAAGCGGCAAGATCTATTTGGGATGGCAGCGCGAACAGGACCCTCGCCCACGCCACGGCTGGGCCAATCCTACAACAGAATCTAGTTTGCGTTCTCGAAGGAGAACAGGACTAATGGGGGCCGGAGGAGAAACCGCAGCAGTTATTGGCGTTGGGATGACAAATTTCTCAGCAACTCGAGGAGACGTCTCTATGCCGGGACTTGTGAGAGAAGCAGCATTGAGGGCTTTAGAAGACGCCGGAATGGGATGGGACGATATCGATGCCGTAGTTATGGGGAAAGCCCCGGACTTCTTTGAAGGGGTAATGATGCCAGAAATCTTTCTGGCGGAAGCCTTAGGATCTGTCGGGAAACCAATATTGCGCGTCCACACAGCAGGATCCGTAGGGGGATCAACAGCTCTCGTCGCCGCATCATTAGTTCATTCCGGAGTACACAAAAAAGTACTGACCGTAGCATGGGAAAAACAAAGTGAATCCAACGCAATGTGGGCGTTAAGCCTTAAACAGCCTTTCCAGGTATCGATTAATGCCGGAGCGGGTGGATACTTCTCACCCATTATCCGCCAATATATGGAAGAGTCCAATGCCCCAGAACTCATCGGGTGCATGGTCGCTTTCAAAGATCGGCAACATGCCCTTTTGAATCCCTACGCTCACCTGCATCAAACAGATTTAACGTTCGATCAAGTTGTGGAATCACCAATGCTATGGGAGCCAATACGTTATTCCGAAACCTG
Organism: Acidimicrobiaceae bacterium; assembly: GCA_002703045.1. Classification (GTDB taxonomy): domain Bacteria; phylum Actinomycetota; class Acidimicrobiia; order Acidimicrobiales; family UBA8592; genus UBA8592. The sequence continues at coordinate 4,841 of PAEG01000060.1, read as the reverse complement.
CCCATCCTCTGACGGCGCTGCAGCGATGGTTATCGCACATGAATCTATAGCTGATCAATCACCCAATCCGGCGTGGATACATGCAGGAGCCATGAGAAGCGAAGCGAATAACTTTCCCGGTCGAGACGAAGTCAACCCGCAGGCAAGCCGAGAATGCGCTGCAGATTTATGGAACCAGGCGGGGATTACCAATCCGAGGGAAGAGATCGACGCCGCGGAGCTTTACGTTCCATTTAGCTGGTACGAACCAATGTGGTTAGAGAGTTTAGGATTCTGTGACAGAGGGGACGGCTGGAAAATGGTTGAATCAGGTGCAACCCATATCGACGGCGGTGACCTCCCAGTCAACTGCTCCGGAGGTGTACTATCCTCAAACCCAATCGGAGCCTCGGGAATGATCCGGTTTGCCGAAGCAGCACTACAAGTTCGAGGGATGGCAGGGGATCATCAGGTCAAGGACGCCAGAAAAGCACTCGGGCATGCATATGGTGGAGGTGCCCAATATTTCGCCATGTGGGTTGTAGGAGCTGATAAACCCACCAACTAGCTGATGTAGACTAGAAATGTGGCAAAAGTAAACCGTCGGTTAAAGTTCACAGTTTCACTAGTACTAATTGGTTTCTTCATCGTAGCTGGAACCATCGCTTCATGTTCCGGAAGCTCAAACGGAGATATCGAAGCTTATTGTGCACTAGTTGAAGAGAATTTCGAAATAGGTTTGGCTAACAGCGGCATAGAACAAGACGACTTAGAAGCCCTTCTCATAGTTTCTCCTGTTGAAATAGCGAGCGTAGTAGAGAAGCTCAGAAACACACTGGCAGACATTGCAGAAATTGATGAATTGGATCAGTTATTTGCCGCGACTTTTGACCCTGATGCGCTAGTAGCACAGCAGAAATTCGAAATTTTCAATGCCGATGAATGCGGTATCAGCATCGAAGCTATAGCTGCTGCGTTGAAAGCTAACCAGAAACTAGTAGAGGATGAACTNNTGGTCTTTCTCGAAGGNAATGAGGTTTTTTCTTCATGGATCAACAATGTCAGCATCTCAATGTCATTTGACGGAGTGAAAGTTCTCGGTGTGCAAGTGACTTTCCTAACTTCTTCAGAGCCCGAGCAAGGTTTGAGTGTCTGCCATGCTGTCAGCCTTTGGATGTACGCCCTAAAAGAAGCAGAAGGTGAGATCCTAGTATTTGATAACTCTCGTGAAATTGTTCGCAGAAATGCTTCAGATACGAAATGTGTCGAAGTTTGAACCTACTTACCATCTGTTCGTAAGAATGGGCTATCCTGTTGGCAATCCAAGATTTAGGAGGAAATGTGGGATTTCGTGTNGAAGTAGATTATGACCTATGTGAAAGCAACGCTATCTGTATGCAAGTCGCCCCTGAAGTATTTGAAGTTCGTGATGANGATTTTCTNTATCTCCTTACNGAGGAGCCNGGNGAGGAACTACGCGCAAAGGTNGAGGAATCAGCCCAGCGNTGTCCAAAGCAAGCCATCGCAATATCTGAGGGCTGACAACTGAAAAACATCGTAATTGCTGGTGCTTCACTCGCGGGGCTTCGAGCAGCAGAGGAATTAAGAGCACAGGGGTACGATGGATCNATCCATCTAATCGGGGATGAACCNCACCTNCCCTACGATAGGCCACCCCTTTCAAAGCAAGTACTTGCTGGCGACTGGGAGCCAGACCGCGTTTCACTGATCAATCCAGAGCGACATGAAAGCCTCAACTTTGAATGGCACCTCGGACAAAGAGCAGCCCACTTNNACCTNGACAGNAAAACNGTATCTCTCAGCTNAGGCACCGATCTCAAATATGACGGACTCATTATCGCAACCGGAGCTCGCTGCCGGACCCTCCCAGGGGCAGAAAACCTCGANGGCGTGTATACGCTCCGTGGTTTAGATGATGCCTTAGCTATACGAGCGGCATTTGATTCAAAACCCAACAGGGTCGTTGTTGTCGGTGCCGGTTTCATAGGAGCAGAGGTTGCGGCAACTGCCCGAGATCGGGGCTTAGAAGTCTCAATGATTGAAGTGGCACCCGTCCCGTTTGAACGGGTCCTAGGAGCAGACATGGGAGAAGTTCTTGCAGATGTCCATCGGGACCATGGCGTGGAGGTGATTACTGGAATCGGAGTTGATTCTCTCAAAGGTAATTCAAAAGTCGAAAAAGTTATTTTAACAGATGGAAGAGAAATCGAAGCTGACGTTGTGGTCATTGGAATCGGCGTAATCCCAAACACTGAATGGCTTGAAGGAAGCGGTTTAGAAATCGACAATGGGGTTCTTTGCGACGAGACATGTTTGGCTGCACCAAATGTTGTTGCGGCAGGCGATGTCGCTCGNTGGCCAAATAGACTTTTCGATGAAGTAATGCGAGTAGAACATTGGGATAATGCTGTTGAGCAAGGCATGTATGCNGCNCGACGGCTTCTTNCAGGGNAGAGCCAGATCGACCCNTATACGCCGACTCCATGGTTTTGGACCGATCAGTTTGATAGGAAAATACAGCTAGCTGGNCGGACNCGCCCAGACGATGAAATAAAAATAATCACTGGATCTACTGAAGAGCGAAGGTTTGCAACCATTTACGGCCGAGAAGATCGTTTAGTGGGTATTCTCGGATTCAACCGTCCTAGGCATGTGATGCAATACAAGCAGATGATCGCCGATCGTGTCAGTTGGATTGACGCAATAGCGCACGCTGAAGAGCAAGCAAGCTAATAATAAGAGAAACAAGCTTTGGAGAGAAATTGAGCGATTCAGATACCTCGTGTGACATTGTTGGAATTGGAAATGCAATCGTAGATATTATCAGCCATGAAGCTGAAGACTTCTTATCTCGCCACCATCTCGTAAAGAATTCGATGTCCTTAGTCGATGAAGAGACAGCTTTGGCTATCTACAAGGAAATGCACCCTGCTATCCAAGCCTCTGGAGGGTCAGCTGCGAACACCATGGCAGGTATTGCTCTACTCGGAGCCTCACCCGGCTACATAGGGAAAGTAAAAGACGATGAACTAGGAAAATTTTTTGTCCACGACATTGAAGCTATCGGTGTCAATCACCTTGTCAAGCCAACATCTTCTGGTCCCCCAACAGCCCGCTCAATGGTCCTAGTCACACCAGATGGATCAAGAACAATGAATACCTATTTAGGCGCAAGCAGCACGTTATATGCAGACGAGATCAACCATGACGCAGTTGCATCTGCCGATTTTCTCTATTGCGAGGGTTACATCTGGGATATAGAAACGACTAAGAAAGCTATTCGATTAGCTATATCTATAGCGAAAGAAGCAGGTAATAAAGTATCGTTTACCCTCTCAGACACTTTCTGTGTCGAGCGACATCATCAAGAGTGGTTAGAACTTATCTCTGGGCCGGTAGATGTTCTTTTCGGTAATGAGGCTGAATTTCTGGCACTAAGTGGCTGCCCTACATTAGAAGGAGCCATTGACTGGATAAGAGGAAAGGTAGAAATAGCATGCATTACCGAAGCCCAGAATGGTTCGACAATAGTGACAACAGGACACACCATCGGAATAGACCCCCATCAAGTTGATAAAGTAGTCGATTCCACAGGTGCAGGAGATCTCTATGCGTCAGGATTTTTATACGGTCTCATAAAGGGTCTCGACCTGAAAACATGCGGGGAAATCGGTTCCCTCGCCGCTGCAGAAGTTATTTCACATACTGGTGCTCGCCCACAGGCTTCACTACAAGAAATTATTTCATCTGAACTAAAAATCTGAAAAAATTAAAACTATGGGATCAAGCAACAACAGTGACCTAATCGCCCAAGCTCAGGAATGGATTGAGCATGATCCAGATCCAGAAACCCGCTCGGAATTGCTGGAACTACTTAAAGCTAATAACACAGAAGAGCTGGATGACCGGTTTTCAAGTCGTCTAACCTTTGGCACGGCAGGTATTCGTGGTATTCAAGGAGGCGGCCCCAACCGCATGAACCGTCTCACACTACGAAAAGTAGCTGTCGGGATCTCCCAATATTTAAAGTCGGGCTCGTCAGTCATCATCGGATATGACGCTAGAAAAAATAGCGAAGTATTCGCGACTGATATGTCGGGGATCTTCTCCCACTATGGAATACACTCCCACATCTTCACAAAAGTAATACCTACCCCAGTTCTCTCCTTCGCTGTCCGCCAAAAATCAGCAGATATGGGAATCATGATTACCGCATCACACAACCCAGCTAACGATAATGGCTGCAAAGTCTTTCTCGCTGACGGAGCACAATTGCGTTCTCCCATAGACGACATCATTGACCAGCAGATCGAACTATCTCAGCTTCCACCAAAAGAGATCGCCAAAGGACTAGGGAGAATAGAGGAAATCGAAGACAAAATATGGATCGAGTATTGCGAGACTGTCGCAAATACGGTCGGAGAATTATCCGGATCTCTAGCTATAGCGTATACGCCGCTCCATGGAGTCAGTTGGGAAACGATAGAACACGTATTCGGGTTAAAAGGAATCACAAACCTCATCACAGTCCCATCCCAAAGCCAGCCAGACCCTTCATTCCCCTCGACACCTTTCCCAAACCCCGAAGAAGCGGGAGTATTGGATGAATTGTTCAATGTAGCACAAAGCTCAAAAGCCGATATAGCTCTGGCAAACGATCCAGATGGAGACCGCTTAGCCATCGGGGTTCCACAATCTAACGGCGAATGGAGGACCCTCTCTGGAAATGAAATTGGGGCTCTCCTCTGTAATAGGATGCTGCAAGTAACATCTGGCCAAAACCGGAAAGTCGTCTCTTCTGTCGTTTCATCTTCTCTTACTGAAAAAATAGCTGAAGAAGC
>PAEG01000059.1 GCA_002703045.1 Acidimicrobiaceae bacterium | reverse complement strand
AACTTCACACTTCGACCTCAACTCCCAGATGGGGCCCTTTGCCTCAGCAATGCCAAACGGGGAATATTACAGGAAGCAGGAACCGCATTACATGACACCGTCCATTGTTTGCATGGTGGCGAACGAACAGGGAAAGACCGAACCAGTAGCTTTTTCTCAATGGGGCTACACAACGACGGAACATTCCTTCCCCTACATAGGAGCTATTTCATGGCAGCCCAGTAACTAGACCACGAAAATTTGGGTAGTTCCCTCCTAACCCAAATTTTTCTTTGCTCGTCGGTTGAGGAGAGCTCCTTNAGGCTGTTCCTTGCTNNATCTCCTCANCTGNCAGCAAAGATTTCAAGAACTNNGCCTTNGCNTCATCNTTGAGAAGGAGGGCTAAGTGCACCCTCNAAGTTATAGGGNTCATACGGNCCCAATAGGTTCTGTTCCAGCGCACCTATACCCTCATTCCCATCAATTGTGACTTTCATGAAATGCTGGACATGCTGATTTTCAAAAGCGGTGTCATCCANATCAGATAGGTTCCACTGCTCACTGGCAACAGCGACGTCATCTTTCCACATNCCGTGCCCCCACTCCGGGTGGCTATAGCCGATCCCTTTCATCCTGAACGTGAAAATCTTCTCGAAATCTATTTCGACGCGCCGACCATCGGTAATTGTGGTCATGGCGAGTTGGACGGATTCGATCATACGGCTATCTGAAGCAAACGTCAGCTGGTGCTCAAGATTCCTACAATGTGTGACTGACGGGTCCTCTACACCGGGAAGAGAATCAATATCGCTGTAGATGGGAAGAAGCGCGCCAACACTGAATAGTGTCCTTCCCTTCGTATCCTCGAACAGCTGGTAATGGGCGCAGAAATCATCGAAATGTAGCGGAGCCCAAAGAAAAAACAATCCATTGGCCCGAGGAAGAGCAGGCGCCCCNCGACGATCACCGCCCGCTAGNGGNCGGATACCCCAGGAACGGTCCTTAGTTCCCAATGTTGTCTCTCTGTCGAATTCGTAGCGGTTGCCGTGGAACTCCAACCATCCGCTCCATCGGCCCAACTGGGTGAAACGGGTCGTGTCCATTACTTTACGAATTCCCCGACCGAACGTGTGCCGCGGCTCTTCAATATTTGCTGTTCGCCCTTCGAAGACCAACTCTCCGGCCCACCCTGTTTCATTATCGGACACGGTGATAGAACAAGAACGCATAGGTTCACGAATTGTGAGTTTGAACGGCCCGATCGTCATATCTGTGGGTTCATCACCAGCGCGCGACGACGCATGGAATGCGTGTTGGACGCCGTCGACGACAATACTTATTCCACAATCCCGAATACNCAGATGGGGGTAGAGGGCGGTACCGACGCCGAAAAACATATCACCGGTCTTCGCGTACCCATTGAACCAATACCGCTCATAGACATCGCGGTCTGAGGAAGCTGGAGTGTTGATTGGATCAGGTGTCTGATGGATTGGATAATCATCAAATAAGGTCAGCACAGGAAACTACTTTCTGCTCAGATAGTCCTCATAGTCTTGCACGCCGACCATGGTTAATGAAATTATTGCTTCTCGAAAAGCACCGATGCGTCAAAGAGGCTTTGAGAATGCCTTAGTTTCGAGGTGCTCTTCAAAACCAGCGACNCCCATCTCACGTCCGATACCTGACTGTTTATAGCCACCAAATGGGACATCGGCCCCGTACCAGACACCGCCATTAATGGACATGGTGCCTGTCCGTATCCCTTTCGCGACCCGTAGAGCTCGTTCTTCATTGCCGAAAACCGCGCCGGAAAGTCCATAAATAGAATCATTCGCGATCGAAATGGCTTCATCATCATCCGNATAGGGGATAGCGACAAGNACNGGGCCGAAAATTTCTTCCTGCGCGACCCGCATCGCATTATNAACACCNCCAATCAATGTCGGTTCATAATAAAACCCCTTTTCGAGATGATCGGGGCGTGNACCGCCGCAAACNATACGTGCNCCATCATNGACAGCNGACNGGACGTAGGATTCGACNCGGTCGCGTTGGCGGGCNTTAATGAGAGGGCCCATCATCGTCCCCGCATCAGTCGGGTCACCGGGGGGAACGGCAGCCATCATCGACGCAATAGCTTCGATGCCTTCCTCGTAGCGTGACTCGGGAAGTAGGATCCTTGTCGAAAGCGCGCATCCCTGCCCGCTGACGGTCGCCATTCCAAACGCCGCTGTCGCTGCGACCATCCCAAAGTCATCCACGTCATCAAGGGCGATCAGGGCGGATTTCCCNCCAAGCTCCAAGAAGACTTTTGTGACATTGGNGCTNGCTGCCTCCATCACCTTTTTNCCTGTCGCCGTCGANCCGGTAAAACTGATCATATCGANNCGCGGATCNGCAGTCAGGTAGGCGCCACTTGCAGGATCGGACGCAGTCACGACGTTGACAACTCCATCAGGGATATCAGTGTGTTCGGCGATGATTCTGCCAAGAGCCAGACCAGTCCACGGTGTATCAGGCGCCGGTTTTAAAATGACGGTGCATCCCGCAGCAAGAGCGGGAACAATTTTCGCTAGGTTAATCTGATTGGGGACATTCCAAGGCGTGATCGCAGCTAGAACCCCCACCGGTTCTTTTTCATACCATCTGACGCATTCTCCGCCGAGCGTCTGAGCCGCCCCTAGGTCCGTCTGCCAATCATAGTTTCCTGCCACTTCCATGTAGAACGGGAGAAACTTCAAAGGTTCGACTACCTGAATGGTTGAGCACGCCATACGGGTCGCGCCTACTTCAGCGATTGTGATTTCTGTCAGTTCCTCGACATGGTTGACAAGAGCCTGATGCAACTGATCCAAGCAATGTAGGCGAAAGTCCAGATCCGTCGACCATTGACCCGTATCGAAAGCGGCGCGGGCTGCTGCTATAGCATTATCGAAATCTTCTTCGTCGGCGTCAGCGCTCACCCCAAGAAGTTCTTCTGTAGCGGGGTTAATATTCTCAAACGTTGACCCGTTTCGGGCATCGCGGAGTTCCCCTCCGATGAATAGTTGTTCTTCATGCCACATGGCGACCTCCGCATTTCATCATGTCAGATCCTTGTAATCTGGCCCCCATCGACCGCCAACACATGCCCAGTTATCCACTTGGCTTCATCGGAGAGCAAGAATAGTACCGGCCCGCAATGATCATCGGGTGTCCCCAATCGTTTAATAGCGAGGCTTTGTACGAGCGGTTCTTTAAATTCAGCAGGAACTTGCTTGTTCAATGCTGCAGTATCGGTAGGGCCGGGAGCGATGGCGTTGACACGGATATTGAAATGGGCGAGTTCGTGCGCCAGTGATGTTGTTAAGAAATTCAACGAGGCTTTCGCGAGGCCATAGAAACCGCTTATCCCCATCCATGCCGCAGTCGATGACTGGTTCACGATAGATCCGCCGCCGCCGTCTCGCATAGCCCCCATCGAGGAACGCGAAGCATGAAGGGCGCCGAGAAGATTCACTTTCATAAAACGATCCAAGTAGTCGTAGTCAACATTGGTTAACCCAGCCAGCTCCATGTCGCCGAATATTGCCGCATTATTCACCAAATGATCGATTCCGCCGAACTGGTCGACGGTTGCGGCGGCCATAGCGTCTGTGCTTTCTGGATCGCCGACATCAGTATGAACAAACATTGCTCTATCACCCAAATCGTCAGCGACCCGACGGCCTTTTTCCTCATCGAGCTCCGCAACCACGACATTGGCGCCTTCCCCGTGAAGGGCCCGAGCATACGCTTCGCCGATTCCGCCTCCGGCGCCAGTAACGATCGCTGTTTTCGATTCGAATCTCACATCTACACCTTTCTTCCGGCCATCAATCATTTCCTCGACGCGCAACATAGTCCAGATCGCTCTTGTTGTCATGTTCTACCGCCCCTACTAGCGTGGACACCCATGACCGCCACTGAACTCGTATATAACCCGTACGCTTTCGATCTTCACGACGACCCATACGAGACCTACCGGCGCCTCAGAGAAGAAGCCCCCACATACTGGAATCCGGAACTGTCCTTCTGGGTACTAAGCCGCTTCGAAGACGTCCAAAACGCGTTTCGTGATTTTGAAACTTTCTCATCAACCGGGGGAGTGGCTCTTGAAAGCAGAAGAAGGGGAAGTAACCAACGCGCCGGATTCCAACAATTGATCGAAATGGACCCACCCGACCACACCAGCTTCCGCAAGCTCGTAAACCGCATCTTCACCGGAAGACGCATCGCCCAAATGGAAGAAGAAATCCGAAACATCTTCACCCATTACCTTGACCAAATCGTAGAAAAAGGTGAAGCGAACCTCGTCAATGACCTCTCTAGCCCGTTCCCTATGGACGTCATCAGCGCCTTCTTAGATATCCCCGAACAAGACCGGGCTGAACTTCGAGCATTTTCAGACACAATCCTCATTCGAGAAGACGGAAAAATAGAAATCCCGCAGGAAGCAGCTGAAGGAATGTTCGCGATGCTGCAATATTTCATCGATGACCTGCCCAAAAGAAGGGAAAACCCTCGAAAAGGAATCATCGACGACCTCCTGACGCTTGAAGTTGATGGGCGTTCACTGACCGAAGAAGAACTCCTGGGATTCTGCATCCTTTTCGTCATAGCTGGGCATGAAACCACCACAAAAATGATCGCAAACGCCATAGAGCTTCTTTCACGGCACCCCGAACAAAGAAATCAAATTGTTCAGAACCTCGAGCTTGCACCCGCGGTAGTAGAAGAAGTCGTCCGCTACCACAACTCCACCCAATACATGCACCGCACCATGACGACTGACCTGGACCTGCACGGAAATACGTTGAAGAAAGGCGACTCGGTGCTGCTTCTTATCGGCGCCGCTAATCACGACGAACAAGAATTTGGCCCAACGGCAGGGCAATTCGATATCCACCGGAACCCCGACCGTCACCTTTCGTTCGGCTACGGCGCCCATTTCTGTCTCGGCGCAGCTCTCGCACGCATGGAAGGAAAAATCGCAATCGAAGAAATCCACCGCCGGATACCAGACTATGAAGTAAATCATGATGAGAAAGTACGTTTCCATTCAAGTAACGTCACCGGCTGGACAGAGCTACCAATTACATTCACGGCGGGGAAGAGAACCCGATGACACGCTACGGCTACATCGGACTTGGAGATATGGGTTCAGCCATGGCCGAGAACCTGATTGCAAACAGCGACACGGTTACCGTCTTTGACATAAATCCGAAAGCGGTTGACACCGCCGTTTCCCTAGGGGCGCATGCTGCCGCAAACCCGGCCGAAGTGGCAGCCGCAAGTGACGTACTCAGCATCTGTGTTCCCGCAGCAGAGCACATCAGCGCCGTGCTTGAAGAGCCCGACGGTATTAGCGGCGGAGCGCATGAAGGCCTCACGATCCTCATCCACTCAACGGTCCTCCCCGATACCATCATTGAAGCTCGTAACCGAGCCGCTGACTGGGGCGTGCAGGTTTTCGACGTATGTGTCGCAGGTGGAGCTACGCAAGCCAGAATCGGAGCGCAAACCGTACTCGTTGGCGGGCTGGAAGAAATCCCAGCTGACGCGCTTGATCTCATCAATATTTACGCTGATGAAATTATCCCAGCGGGCCCTATCGGTTCCGGAGCTGCCCTCAAGATCGCCGTGAATGTCATGACCTACGCCCAATTCGCGGCAGCAACCACATCGCATGACCTGATGACGTCAACTGGGGGAGATCCGAAAGCCTTATTTAAAGCCTGGAAACATATGGGTCAACTCGGCGCCCTCACAGAACAATTCAGTCTCCTTCTCGATATTCCCAGTGAGCATTTCACTGGAGAGTTCAAAGAAAAAATGTTGACTCAGGTCGGTATCAGCCAAAAAGATCTTTCTCTCGCGATGGACATTGGTTGGCCCAGAGACGGGATGATCGAATTCCTTCAAGGCATTCACGATGCTATGCCAAACGTCTATAACTCTTACACCGTTGAAACAGAATCAGGAGAAAATCCATGAGCGAAGAAGAAACACTGTACGAAAAAGGAGCGAGAAACCTGAACGAAGTGTACGCAGGTGATGTCTCGGCAATGCCTGAAGGAACGATGCCGTTCCTTGATGTGATGATGCGCACACTATTCGGTGAGGTATGGGAACGAGACGTGCTCTCCATCCGTGACCGGCGCCTGCTCCTGATGGGCGTCATTGCATCACAAGGGCAAGGTGACATATGGAAAATACAGGCGAAATCAGCGCTGAAACGCGGAGAACTCACTGCTGATGAACTACGTGAAACGCTCATCATTCTCGCCCCGTACGCTGGGTACCCGAACGTTGCTAGCCTTCTGGGGCATTGTGAAAGCGCGATCAGTGAATGGGAATCCGAACAGGATGAAGAAAGCTCTTAAGCCTCGCGGGCATCAAGTTTAAGTTCGCTGCTATCAATATCAGGATGGTCAAGAGCCACACCGAATGACTGGGCCAGCAGGAGGCCGCTATCGTCAGCGTCTGTCATGGCAGAGGGAATAGCTTGCTGCTGCCACGCCTCCAGAGCATCACCGAGCAGATCAAGGCCCATCTGATTCGCGAATTCTGTCGGTTGTGAATTTCCCATGGTGACGCGAATGAATCGCCGGTCGGGGTGTTCCACCCGCCATGTGCGAATACATTGATCCAACGCCGCTTTCGAAGCCGAATAGGAACCAAACAGGGCATTCGCGTCACCCACGGTGCGTGACGACATAAAAGCGCAGATGCCATCACGATCCATATGGCNCAGAGCAGCCGACGCTGCCAAGTTCGCTCCGAGCACATTCACCCGATACACGTTCGCCCAAACATCAGGGTCGGTTTCACTCATAGGTTGGAGAACCCCGTATCCGGCGACATAAAACATGAGATCAATACCACCCATCACATCAGCAGCGGTTTTGGCGACACGAACCGCATCCTCAGGGATAGTGGCATCCCCCGCAACAGCAGTACCAGTGCCCATTTGCTCAACGAGTTGATCTAACCGGTCGCCACGCCGAGCCGAAACAGTGACATCAGCGCCTTCTGCTGACGCAGCTCGGGCAAACGCCGCCCCAAGACCAGAGGAGGCCCCAATGACCAGAACCCGCCTATCGGAAAGCGCACCTTTCGCCGGCATCCTAACCTCCCCACTGTCCGTCGTTCGCTACGTTAGCTTAGACCCCATAAGATATATCTCATAACTTCAAACACGTAGAAAGGGACAAATGGGGGACCGTGTAACGATCATTTCATCNGACACCCACGCCGGTGGAAAGATCCTTGATTACAAGCCCTACCTTGAAACACGGTGGCATGACGAGTTCGAAGAATGGCGAAATCAATACCGAAATCCTTTCCGCGATCTCCAAGAAAGCGCNCCAGNAGGAAGCTCCCGAGATCGAAACTGGNACAAAGACCGTCGAACAAGCGAACAATACGAAGATGGAATNGTCGCTGAGGTTGTTTTCCCCAATACTGTGCCCCCGTTCTTCCCAACCGCCCAATTCAACGCACCTCAACCCACACCAAAAAATTTCGANAAAAGGCTGGCGGGCCTCCGAGCCCACGCACGGTGGTTAAAAGATTTCTGTGATGAACTACCTGGCCAACGATGCGGACTCCCGCAAATTGTCCTCAACGACGTTGATGAAGCCATAGCAGATGTTCGCTGGGCAGCTGACAACGGCTTCACCAGTGTCATGATCCCACATGTTCCACCAGACTCTNANCTGGANCATTATTTCACTGATACATATGACCCGATATGGGAAGTCTGCGAAGACTTAGGGATTGTTNTCACCCAGCATGGNGGNACCGGNGTACCAAANTATAAAGGTAATCCGGCGACCCCATTTCTNCTTCTCATGGAAGTGCCGTTCTACGCACAAAAATCAATGTGGCACTTCATCCTAGGAGGTGTCTTCGAACGGTTCCCAAACCTGAAATACGTCATGACTGAGCAAGGAGTCAGCTGGGTCGAACCAACACTTCACCGCATGGACTCAATTTGGGATCAGATGGCAAGCACGGGACGGGTGGGTGAGCTAGGCATGACTGCTGAGCAGATGCTTCCTAAGAAACCATCCGATTACTTTCAACAGAATTGCTGGATTGGGGCGAGTTTCCCAGCGCCCAGCGACGCCAAATCNATTCAAGATATCGGCGTTNATAATGTCATGTGGGGAAGCGACTACCCTCACACAGAAGGAACCTACCCGCACACGCGAGAAGCCCTNAGAAACACCTTCNCAGGTTGGGAAGAAAGCGNCNTACGGGCGGTCCTCGCTGGAAACGCCGCCCACGTCTACCGCATGGACCTCGANNACCTCGCCCCGATAGCGTCCAAACACGGGCCAACGCTCGCTGANCTTCAAGAACCGCTCGGAACTATTCCTGACAACGCCAGTCCCGCGTTCACTCGAGGATAAGACAGTGGATCTTCCCCCCGCAGGAGCATCCCATGATGAACGNGAAATCGAAGCCGTCATTAGGGTTCTGAAAGAAAATCCGACCCTTGACCTAGGAAACGAAGTTCTCAACCTTGAAACCCGCGTCGCAGATCTACTGGCTAAAAGCCATGGAGTAATGGTCAACTCGGGGTCATCAGCGCTTCGACTCGCCATAGACCTTCTCCGCCTCCAACCCGGCGATGAAATNNTCACNTCCCCATTGACCTTCTCAACCGATATCGCCCCTATGGTNCAATCTGGCATCGTTCCTGTCTTTGTCGATATCGAACCCGATACCTACCAGATCGACGCTAACGCGATCGAGAAGATGATCGGCCCTCGAACCAAAGCGATTCTCACGCCAAACCTCTGCGGCAACTGCCCGGATTGGGATGCAATACGATCCACCGCTGANGAACACGGNCTTAAAGTCGTCGAAGANTCNTGCGATGTCCTCGACAGCTGGCAACAAGGAAAACGGACCGGTACCCGTTCTCACATTAGTGTCACCAGCTTCGCCCGTAGCCACGCCATGACAGCGGCAGGAACCGGAGGCATGGTCGGAATCGACACTGAAGAAGATCTTGATTTGTGCCTTTCCCTGCGACGATGGGGGCGACGGTCAGAAAGCTACCTATACGGATCCCGTAGAGGCCAGACCGACCATTTCGGAGAACTCG
>PAEG01000058.1 GCA_002703045.1 Acidimicrobiaceae bacterium | reverse complement strand
TTAAAATGCGGATTATTCTCCAGTAACGGGCACCCTAGAATTCGTGAACGATTTTGACATAATCGTAATTGGAGGAGGCCCTGCCGGCGCTGCTACCGCCATTCAAGCCGCCAGAGGTGGCGCTTCAGTAGCTATTTTCGAGAAAGCTCCCATAGGGCGAGACAAAGTTTGTGGAGATGGTCTAACGCCAAGAGCAATAGGTGCTTTACAAGAACTTGACATTGACTTGGGTGGTATTCATAAGATCACTGGTCTTCGAATGATCGCCGGGAAAACCCGAAGGGAACTACAGTGGCCAAGTGGAGGAAGTTTCCCCCCTTACGGGGCTGTATGGACCCGTAAGGAATTAGATTCACATTTGCTTGAAACAGCTTCGCAATCTGGGGCAAAAATTTTTTACGAATCTGAAGTTCTACCCGAATTCGCTGACAACAAGGTAATTGGAGTATCTAGTGGGTCAGAGAAATGGGGGGCTGATCTAGTTGTAGCTGCATCTGGAGCTCCTGGGAAAGTTGCGAGAATGCTAGGGACAGAAAGAAAGAAAGATGAACCGTACGGCATTGCTATCCGCACATATGTTGAGAGCCCTCGCCATCTAGATGAATACTTAGAGGCATCTCTTGCTATGCGTGACGCGCACGGGACACCAATCCCTGGATATGGTTGGATGTTTCCGACTGGAAACGGAACTGTGAATTTAGGAGTTGGTGCCCTTTCAACGATGAAAGGGTTTCGGAAGTTAAATCTCAATACTCTTTGTGATATTTATCGGGACTCTATAGCTGATGAATGGGAAGTCGGTCCATATTTAGAGAAACCGCGTGCGTGGCGTTTACCAATGACGTCTCAAAAAAGACATGGAGCTGGTTGGGTTGCTGTTGGGGATGCTGCTGGTCTCATTAATCCGATGAATGGAGAAGGAATAGATTACAGTCTCGAGTCTGGAATGCTGATCTCTGATCTTTTCCTCAAAGACCCTGAAACAGCTACGGTTAGGTATAACGATATCATCGGCGAAAGATTCGACGGGTTTCTCCGAACCGGTCGACGTTTCTCATACTTGATTGGGCATCCGTTGATCCTTCGTTCAGGGCTTAGAGTGGCAGTTGCGAACGAATTTATGGCAAATATGACCCTTCAAGTTATGGGGAACTTAGTTGATAACTCAACTCCAGGAGCAGCTGGCAGAGTCTTACGATTTGCTGATAAAGCTCTTTCAGCTGCAGATCCTCTGCTTAAGCGCACTCGGGCAAATCAATACTAATTTGGCGGAAGGTGTGGGATTCGAACCCACGGTGACGCTAAGCGCCACAACGGCTTTCGAGGCCGCCCCATTCGTCCGCTCTGGCAACCTTCCGCACTAGAGGGTACCGACATTCAACCCAAATAAGGCTATTCAGACAATATTGAACGAACCTATTTCAAAGGAAGGGATGATCTAAAAGGAAAATCCGCTTTAAATCAAATAGATCGTTCTTTCGACGGTTCATACAATTCAACTATATTTCCGAAGGGGTCTCGTCCGTAAATAGCTAAGGATCCTCCTAATTCGACTGGTGGCTCGTGAAATGTCATGCCTGCTTCAATTAATCGGTCATATTCTTCATGGATGTCGCTTACTTGTAAAGCAATGTGAGCATAACCGTGATCGGCTGGTGAATATTGTTCATTTAAGGCTTCCGGTTGAGGGTTGTGGTATTCCCAGAGTTCGATGTAGGCGTTGCCAGCCCGAAGCATAACTACCCGTGCACTAGTTTTCGAGACCCCAATTACACGATCAGCTTGAGTCCGGTCTCCATCCCAGCTGTTAAGAAACACCCTTTCGAAGCCCAATGCTTTCTCGTAAAANGCCATTGCCTGATCTAAGTCNGGTACAGAGATAGCTACGTGATGAAGACCAATGATCATANAAAGAACTTAGCCTGNCATGGACAATGTGGGTAATGAAAGGCCTGANAGTTCNCAATCCTATTATTACGCTCTTCAAACTTCAGATGGCATCTAGTATGGAAGTACTTCTATGAGAAATAATCATCAAAGCCGTAATGTTGTTTTAACTGGGTTTATGGGGTCAGGAAAAAGCACGGTAGGTGTGCTTCTAGCAGAAATACTAGTGAAAGAATTTGTTGATACAGACACCATGATCGAGCAGATACATGGCCCTATTCCAGAAATTTTCAAGAGTGAAGGCGAAGAGGCTTTCCGGCAATATGAACGAGAGATTAGTGAGCAACTAGAACTTAGAGAAAACCTTGTCATAGCTACTGGTGGAAAATTATTGCTAGACCAAACGAACGTTGAGTTGCTTGGGGCTAACGGAAGGATATTCTGTCTTTCTGCTCCAATTGATCAGATTATCGAACGAATTCTTAAAGAAGGTCATTCTAAAAGACCTCTGTTAGATTCAGAAGATTTTGAAGAACGACTCAGAGAAATTTACTCTCAGCGGGTTGCTTCATACTCACTATTTGAGCAGGTAGATACGGCCGGTCGGACACCCTCAGAAATTGCAGAAGAAATAAGTGATCGACTTCTCCCCGAGGAAAAATAATCCCTCAAAAGAATTAGCTGAAATCTGTCCAACTAGATAATCTCTGGTCGGTCGTAAATGCATTCCGTGAACCAAACCAGACAACGATACTCGCTGTTATAACAGTCCCTCCGAGAATCATATACATCACAATCAGTTGTATTATTACTGCGTCTAGAGGGTCAACGCCTGCAAGAAGGAGACCTGTCATAGCGCCCGGTAATGCGATTAGCCCCACAACTTTTGTCCTTTCAATCTGTTGCGTGATCGCTAATTTAATAATAGTTGGACAGAGAAATCTTCGAATTTTCGTCATGCCTGCTCCGAGTGCTAGCAGAGACTCTACTTCTCCTTTTCGAAGCCGAAACTGGTTTTGGAGTTCTTGAACAGCGAGCACGGTAGCAGGCATGATATTCCCAATTGTTATGCCAGCAATGACTACGATATTCACCGCTTCCGTATCAAATACCCCTAATGGGAAAATTATTCCAAGCGTTGTAGCGACAGAAGCGCTTACTGATAGGAAGGTTGGAGCTCTTATTCCGTCAATTTCAGGGGTCCTTCGTTCCACAACGAGAGTCGCGATGACAATCATCAGCCCTACCCAAATCCAAGCCCATGTTTTGGCGAGGTCATGGTCAAAGATAGCCGTAAAGAGAAATCCAACTGCTAAGAGCTGGATAGCAGCGCGAACGGTAGCTGCAATAACAGATTTTTCGATTTGAAGTTTCAGTACAGCTGAAATAACTAATGTGACAACAAGAAGGGCTAGAGAGGCCAATAACTCAAGCCAACCAACATCTACCGATGCAATTATGAAGCAGAAAATCGAGTCATTCACCTGTAACTCTGTCCTCCATCAACGAAATAAGTGTGCCCTGTCATAAAACTCCCTGCATCAGATGCCAGTACTAATGCCATAGCAACCATTTCATCAGGTTCTGCTGCTCTTCGAAGAAGTGATCCTTTAGCTGCCATTTCTTGGAATGATTCCGGCATTGCTTGCACCATATCGGTGTCGACTGTTCCAGGAACCATCGCATTGACACGGATATTTTTTGAAGCTAGCTGAGCAGCCATTGACCTCGTTGCTGCATCTAGTCCAGCTTTGGCGACGGAATAGAGAAGATGATTTGGGGGATACATAAACGCTGCGTTGCTCAGCATGTTTATAATTGATCCGCCTGAACCAGCTTCTAAATAGGGCAATGCTTCNTGCACAAGAAACACTGGACCCCGCAAATTTGTGTTCAGGGCTTTCTCCCANGCTTCTGGAGTNATATCGCCAACGCCTAGCATCAATGGGTTNGCTGCATTNTTCACGATGATATCTATCGCCCCATANGCTTCTACCGTCTGNNAAACAAGATTTTCNACCTGNGATAACTTTCCCATATGAGCTGCTATGGGAACAGCNGTACCTCCNATTTNCGTGATTTCGCTCNCAGTTTTTTCACAANTNCTTTGATCACGACTTGTTATCACTACGNTCGCCCCGTGTTGAGCAAAGCCAAGGGCAATAGATCGACCTATGCCGCGGCTTCCTCCAGTGACTATCGCNACCCTTCCTGTAAGGTCTAAGGATTCAGTTACAGGCTTCTGCTCCATAGATGCATATTAACCAGAGTTTGTCTGTTAACGCGCNAACCAGCCGCCATCGACTGCTATTGTCTCGCCGGTGATGTAACTTCCTGCATCTGANGCAAGAAGGAGCATAGCGCCGTCAAGTTCATTAACTGCCGCTGGNCGTCGTAACGGAGTATTACGTTCAATCCATTTTCTGCCACTATCTCCGGCGATCATTTCATCTGTAAGTTCTGTAGCTACGTAACCGGGNGCAAGAGCNTTNACTCGAATTCCAAATCGTGCCCACTCCAGAGCTAATTCTCTTGTGAGGTTTACGAGCCCTCCTTTTGCAGCTGAATATCCNGGTTGATTATTGGGAGCAGACCCTACAAAACCATGNATTGANGCTACATTGACGATGCTCCCTCCAGANTCCTGTTCTTTCATAATCTTTGCCGAGAGCTGAGCTAAATAAAANCATGAAACGAGATCTATTTGGATAACGCGTCTNAATTCCTCTAAGTCTTCATCGATGGCTGGTACCGGGTCACTTATGCCAGCGTTATTTATAAGAATGTCCACTTTCCCAAACTNATCGAGAGTGGTTTGTACAAGATTTTCACAATCTGCATCATTTGTAACATCACAAGCGCAAGGGACAATATTTTCGGTTTCACTGGAAAGTNTCTCTAGACGGTCAATTCTTCGAGCTGCAGCAACTACGTTTGCCCCAACTGATGAAAATAGTTTGGCGGTCTGTTCCCCTATACCACTCGAAGCGCCAGTGACGATGGCGACTCTCCCGTCAAGTCGAAAAGATTGGAATGGGTCGGACATGAGTAATCTCTTTCTTTAACGCATGAAAACAACAGGAGTCCAGTCAAGGACTTCAGCTGGCTCAGCATTATTTCTATGGGTAAAGGCTTTAACTTGAATAGCAATAAATCGGCCATTTTCTGTAGAAACTTCTTCTAATGGCCTGTGTTGAAATGATAGAAGGTCGTCTTCAAAAACAGGGCCTACATGATCACAGGTGTGCCAACCGACAATCGAGGCAATTCCAGTGAATACTCTACTTAGGGAGGCCTGCGCAAGAGCTACCGTATGACCGCCGTATACAAGCGGCTTAGCATACGGGGAAGTCTCAGCATCTCTGTGTACTGCAGCGACATTGTGGGTNAGCCGAATGAGACTTGAAGGTTGAGTAACAATATCGCGCATGGGGTCATTAACTACTTCACCCATTTTTATTTTAGATGGGTTGGGAAGATGGTCTAAATTCCATGTCGCAAGGGACTCATCAATGTACGTCTCCATTTCTAATTTTGGATTCGCGCCTAAATCATCGTTATAGCCAGGGAGTTTATTACTTCTGAGTCGTATTAAGGGACAGCGTTGGTAGTCAAGAACGGGCTCTCCGTCTGCTGTGGTGGTTATATTAAGAAGAACTTTGCCACGAGGTTCTTTGCCTTCACGAGGAGCACTGTCGCTCATAGACGCGACCGTCGTANTAGTTTCAATGGTTTCACCAATAAAAACTTGNCGAAGAATTCTGACATTCCTATAAAACAAATTCGCTATAACATTTTTCGTAGCAACTGTACTTGCCCCAATTGAAAGATGAAGGAGAAGCCCTGGNCTAACAAGTCTCGAGGAAGCTCCGGTTACTGCANNACACAGTCGCTGATCAAGCACAAGAGGAAGAGCTTCCCCAGCTATCGACTGATAGGANGCAGCCACCCCACTATCTACGGAAACAGCAGGAGGTGATGGAAACACCATGCCAGGTGTCATTTCGTCGTAATAGGGGCCATCGGATTCCATATTCGTAATTCAATGTTAGGCCATATTTGTCAGGCTGAAACCTCCGACCGGACTGTTNTATTTCAAAACGGTCTTTGTTNATAAGAATTTAGGCGTTCTTCCTGTTACTGCGATAGCCTTCACTTCGGNAGAAATATTCTATGCATTGGAGCCAATGTGACACTAGGAAAAAAGGGAATAGAAAGATTAGAAACAGGCTTAACGTTTGATGATGTGCTTCTTGTTCCCCGTCGTTCATCAATCCGGAGTCGGCAGGATGTCTCTTTGAGAACTCGTCTAACGAAAAATATCGATATAGAACTTCCTATTATCGCTGCAAATATGGACACCGTATGTGAAGAGGAAATGGCTCTGGCTATCGCAAGATTAGGAGGAGTGGGCATTATTCACCGCTTCATGCCAGTAGATGCACAAGCCCAAATGGTAGAAAATGTGAAGAACGAAGAGAGCTCATTTGTAGTNGGGGCAGCAGTGGGGACCGATCATGATGCAATTATTCGAAGTAAGGCGTTAGTAGCTTCTGGNGTGGATCTTTTAGTATTAGATATCGCTCATGGGCATGCCGAACATTCCATCAGCGCGCTTAAAGAGCTTAAAGANACGTTCCCTGAAACTGACGTANTTGTTGGGAATATCGCAACGGAAGCGGGTGCAGAAGATCTTTGTGAGGCTGGAGCGGATGCTATAAAGGTTGGNGTTGGACCCGGTGGCGTTTGNACAACGAGACTAGTTGCCGGAGTAGGNGTNCCTCAATTAACAGCTATTTTCTCTGCTAGTGATGTTCCAGTTCCAGTTATAGCCGATGGGGGTATTAAGTCCTCTGGAGATNTTGCAAAAGCGATTGCAGCTGGAGCTGATAGTGTCATGATCGGATCTATGTTTGCCGGCACAAAGGAAAGCCCTGGAGACGTTGAATCTTCACCAAGAGGGTTGGTTAAGCGGGTCAGAGGGATGGCAAGCTTTGAAGCTATTGAAGCTCGCGCTCATAGATTCGGTGAACCTGTGGATGATGAATACTTTGAACAAAGAGCACCTGAAGGCGTCGANGGCGTTGTCCCTTATAAAGGAGAGGTTTCGAAGGTAATAGCTCAACTTGTTGCTGGGCTAAAAAGCGGGATGAGTTATAGTAATGCCCGAACAATTCCAGAATTTTGGGAAAAGTCAGAATTTATAAGGGTTACTCCTACAGGTTTAAGAGAGAATCAGCCCCACGCGACATTCGAGTCTTAATTAAAAATTAAGCAAAACAATGCTCTGGAATTGAGCCCAATGACTTCTCTAAATAATAAAAAATTAGGTTTAGAATACGCATTGGAAGTAGCCTCCTCAAAAAATGGGAGGCGCTTTCATAGGTTCGTTTGGCTTTTTTTAACTCACTTATTTGGACGTTTCTACTGCAAAGTCGAAGGCATAGANAGGGAATACCTAGAGACTCCTGGACCACTCATTGTTGCTCCAGTCCATCGTTCAAATCTTGATGCNCCATTGCTTGTAACGTTAACGCAAAGAAGNCTCAATTTTTTAGGAAAAGAGTCNCTGTTCTCNCCAAAACCATTGGCATGGTTTATTTCTGCTCTTGGTGGNATCCCTATTTCTCGAGGTGTTGGNGACCGCGAGGCTTTAAAGGCGGCTCAGACACTTCTGGAAAGAGAAGAGTCCATTGTTGTTTTTCCTGAAGGAACACGACAAACAGGCACGAAAGTTGGCGAGGTTTTCGATGGAGCAGCTTTTTTAGCAGCTCGAACAGGTGCAAAAGTTGTCCCTGTGGGGATCGCAGGAACAGAGTATGCATTCCCTTCAGGCTCTAAGTTTCCGAAACGATCACGAGTGTGTTATGTGGTGGGAAAGCCGATGGAGCTATCGAACCCTGACGGTGGACGAATTTCAGCTCCGCAACGGAAAGATTTTTCTGAGGAATTAGCTGTGCGCTTGCAAGAGGTCTTTGACGCAGCACTTGTTCGAAATAACAGTTGAACCTTAAGCCGTATAGCCCCCATCAATGTTTAAAATTTGGCCACTGATATAGTTCGCTCGTTCGGAAGCTAAGAAACACACNGCTTCTGCTATATCGCTAGCTTTCCCGAATCGACTTAGTGGAATATTTCTTGTGGCGATGTCTAGATCCTGCTGGCTGTACTCGCCTCTGGCAATAAGCTCTTCAGCCATACCGTCTGACAGCATTCCGGGCCCAACAGCATTTGCTCTCACTCCGTATTTCCCTTCTTCGGCTGCAAGACCACGAATGAGCATTTCAACTGTCGCCTTTGGGCCCGCTGACAATCCATCGCGAATTGGATATCTACCTGTTGCAGCAGTAGTAACAGCTACGATGCTTCCCTTACTTACACGAATAAATGGAAGAACCGCTTGAACAGTATTGAAAAATCCATTTATTTCTAGTTCTACATGCTCTTTAAATAATGCAGGGGATATTTTCGACAAGTGTGTCTGGGGTACTTGAGGGCCTACCGTATGGACAAGAGTATGAATTCCCCCTTTTCCCTCAAGGAATTCAACAAAGGAAGAAATTTCATCTTCGTTCCGTAAATCTAGTGATCTAGAGAATGGGGCTTGACCGAATGAGTCAAGGGTCGCTTCAAGCTCTCTTGAAGCCTCTTCATTTTGAAAATAGGTAAACGCTACTTTACTTCCTCGTTCTGCAAGAAGACGACAGACGGCTGAGCCGATCCCCCCTGTTCCACCAGTAACTAGCGCATACCCCTCTAAGTCTTGAAAATCCACCAGTGCCCCCTTACGGTCAATGAACCTATATGTAGATTGGCACAGGATCGCCCCTAGTGGAATTTATGAGCATAGTTCGTCCAAAAGTGTTATCGCCGATTCATACCAAAAATAGAATATCTGCAAATTAGTAGATGAAATTTTGAATTCTATGTCCAAAAGTGAAAGAAATCCTCTAACGTTGCGAGTGTGAAGGCCCTCGTATTTGAACGCAAAGAGCTAAGGTATGCAGCAGCGACGATAGGGTCACGTGTCTCTCCTGGTATCGGATCACAAGTTGGACCTCTCCGCCTTAAAGATATTGACCCTCCCGAAATAGCTGGTGATGGATGGGTTAGGGTTTTTCCCCTTCTGTCGGGGATATGCGGTAGCGACCTCGCAACAGTTGATGGCAAATCTAGTCGTTATTTTGAACCTCTCGTTTCATTCCCATTTGTTCCAGGACATGAAGTCGTCGGAGAGCTCGAAGATGGCACGAGAGTAGCGATCGAACCTGTTTTAGGACCGGAAAGTAGAGGCGAGGGACCAGCATTTGATGGCGCTTCACCTGGGGATGGTGATGATTACGGGTATCTGCTTAGCGGACCTATAGGAGATGGAATACAAATCGGATATTGTGCAGGCACTGGTGGGGGATGGAGTACGGAGTTAATTGCGCATAAATCACAGATCCATGAAGTTCCTGAAGGTATTTCAGACGAAGGAGCAGTAATTCTTGAACCAGCTGCAGGCGGTGTCCACACAGCGCTAAAAGCTCAGATCCAACCTGGAGATGTTGTCGCAGTACAAGGGTCTGGAACTATGGGACTTTGCAGTATCGCCGCAATTCGACAATTCACTGAAGCAGGAACCGTGATAGCTGCAGCAAAATATCCTCTTCAGCGTTCACTAGCAGAAGAGTTCGGTGCCGATATCGTCGTAGAACCATCAGAGTTGAAACGTGCTGTTCGACAAGTAACCGGCTGCAGAATGATCGGAAATTCACTATCTGGTGGAAGTAACGTCACAATCGATGCGGTCGGAAGTGCATCCTCCATAGAAACATCATTAGAAATAACNAGACCTAGGGGCCGTCTNNTAATGCTTGGCATGCCAGGAGTNACCAAGGTTGATTTAACTCCTTTGTGGCATCGCGAAATAGAAATGGTTGGCTCCTATACCTACGGAACTGAAACCCTTCCAGATGGATCAGTAACGAATAGTTAT
>PAEG01000057.1 GCA_002703045.1 Acidimicrobiaceae bacterium | reverse complement strand
AGCACCTCGTGATTCAAAATAAGGGTGCCCTATAGCTTCGTAGGGGGCTAAAACCGGAGCGCAAGGGACTCGTGCTTTCTCTAGGATGGCGACGATTTCTTCATCAGTTTCAAAACCTTGCATCCAACTTTCGATGATGTCATTGAGTTCGTCTCTATTTCGCATCCGCCCCATTAGATCCACAAATCGATCGTCTGTTAGAAGTTCGGGCTGTCCAATTGCTTCGACGAATCGGGGCCANTGGNCTTCCATACATTGGACCACTATCCAGCCTTGTGGTGCTTTGAACGCCCCNAGGGGACTGTTAATTGCTGANCGGTGTCCGGAACGCTTNGGCTTCCATCGCATACCTGTCAACGAAGGCCCTTGGACAGCTANCTCCTGNGAGTGAAAAAGAGAGTCAACCATTGAGATGTCGACAAATTGACCATTNCCAGTTCGCTCACGGTGAAACANTGCATAGCCAATNCCTGCNACNGCGTGAACACCCGACATCACATCACCTATAGATTGNCCGGTTGGCATCGGGGGCCCGTCTGGTTCTCCCGTCATATACATTGTCCCACTGAAAGCTTGCGCGATCATATCGAAAGCTGGCCTATCGCTATGCGTACTCGTTCGCCCAAAGCCTGAGATAGACGCCATAACTAATCGGGGATTTATCTGCCTAACTGCTTCCCAGTCAAATCCTCTGCGTTCGAGGACGCCTGGGCCATAATTTTCAACAAAGACATCAGCGTCTTTGAGTAAATCCTTGAGGACGCGTTGACCTTCAGGATGGTCAAAATCGATGCATAAGCTTTTCTTTCCACGATTCTGCTGAACAAAGTACCCACTTCGCCCAGATTCATGAACAATCGCGTAATTACGGGTGGGGTCACCGTATGGAACTCGTTCAACTTTAATAATCTCTGCCCCCATTTCTGCGAGCATTCTTGTAACAGTTGGCCCCGCTAAGTATTGGGTCATGTCTATGACTCGAATATTGTCGAGAATCCGTGGCTTTTCCATACAAGGGACCGTACCGGACGGAGACGAAAGGCACTACAAATAGCAACAACTTCACAACGTCGCTGTTAATAGCTATCCTGTTTTATTAGGAGGCGTTATGACCGACGTACTTAGGGAAAGAGAGCAGACGCAAGAAGATGCGCATGCTCCTAGCGGAAAAAAAGAAATAACTGCTGATCGTTACCTTTCTCCAGAGATCCTTAACAAGGAATGGGATTACGTCTGGCCGCGAACTTGGCTCTACGCAGGAGTTGCGGCCGATGTCGCAGAACCTGGCGAGTTTTTTGTCTTCAATATCGGACCCGAATCTATTTTGGTTTCCCATACGGATGAAGGGGAGATAGCTGCCTTCTATAACGCCTGCCAGCATCGCGGAGCGCGTGTCATGGTCAATGAACGTGGATGGATTAAGGATTTTGTTTGCCCCTACCATGGATGGACGTATGGACGGGACGGAGCTCTCACCGTTGTTCCAGATGAAGATCGATTTAGTCAAGGGGTTGACTGCGAGTCCCAGTCGCTCGTTCCGGTTAGAACTGAAATATGGGCGGGCTTAGTTTGGGTATGCATGGATGACGATGCTCCTTCCTTCGATGAATACATAGGTCCGCTAAAAGAACAGATAGAGCACTATCGATTAGAGGAAATGGTGGTAGTTCAGGACCAAACCGTTCACCTTGAATGTAATTGGAAGGCCGTATTCGACAACTTCGGCGAGCTCTACCATGTAGAACATATCCACCCGCAACATGCCCTTATTTTCGATTGTCCAACGAGCAGGGTCCGACTCTGGAAAAATGGCCACACTAGCGTCTACATCGATGGTTTCACGGTCAATACCCGCCTTGATATCCCAGAAGAACCAACAAAACTCATGCGAGGACAATTAGAGTCTCTCGGGATGGACCCTGAAGGATACCGAGGACGCGTACTCGATGTCAGGGAAGACGTTCAAAAAACGAGAAGAGACATGGCGTCACAGCTTGGATACAACTATGACGGTCTTGCTGATGAAGAACTCAGTGACATTTTCCAGCACAATATTTTCCCAAATATGCTGATTACTCTCCAACCAGATAAGGCGCTCCTTATGCGGGCCCGCCCACACAAAAGCGACCCAAGTAAATGCTATTGGGACAAAATCACCCTTGTTATGCCGCCAAATGAAGAAGCAGAGATTTCCGCTGATCTTCAATTCATGCCTAAGCCAAAACCAATCCCTCAGGAACGTCCCGAACGCGAGGAATTCACTCAGGAGGATGTAATAGCAGGGAAAAAAACAATGGACATCACGGTCGATCAGGATGTCCATCTCATTCGAGATGTCCAAAATGGGATGCGTTCAAGAGGATTCAAGAAACAAGTATTGAACGATGATGAATCTCGAATCCAGCACTACCACGATTGGTATTCTTGGTACATGGGGGATTGAAACAGAATCTGGTGACAGTCCCCACTGAAATAACTTTCCTTAGCTGGAATCTAGCGATGCTCGAGCGATCAGCTCAAGCTCCGGTGTCCTGGGAGCAATACAACACCGAAGAAGCGATCCGGCAACAGGTCCTCTCTATTGCTCCTGACATTGTGCTCTTTCAAGAACTTCCCGGCATCGTGCCCTTCATTGAAACTCACGACATGGTAAAAGCGAACCCTCAAAGCCATAGCGGCCACCTAGCAACGTTGGTTTCACACGAACTCATGAAAGGACTCGTTGAGCATTTAGCAATACCTGGCTGTGGCCTACTCACCACGTTTAAAAATTTCGGGCTAACTGTAGCCAACATCCATCTCAGCCCCGGCAAGGGAGAAACAAAAACTCGACGTGATCAACTATCGGCCATCATCGGAGGTTGCCCAAACGAACATATAGCAATCATCGGAGATACTAATACGAGAAATTCAGAGATTAAACAGATTCGTGACGCTGGTTTACTTGCCCCAACTCCTCCAGAACCCACGTGGGATAGCTTCAAAAATAGATTCTATTTAGGATCGCCTAGATTTCGTGCAAATTTCACTCGCTGTTTCACTCATCCAGATATTCAAGTAACTGACCTTAAGGTAATCGATAGTCCGGTCACGCAAGAAAGTAAGACATTCCGCCTAAGCGACCACTTCGCCCTTTACGGAACCCTCGTGGTACCTAAGAGTTAAACACTTAACGAAGTTAAAGNAGCTTGTAAACAATTCTGGCTTTGTTCGTCAATTCTGCACATCGCAACTCTCAGATTTCACCTACCTTCATCTAAGCTTTAAAGATGGACACCCCAGAGGAACTTGTCGCCGAACTGCGATCTATCATAAGCACTTTTAGAACTACAGATTTCGATCATTTAGTAAGCCAAGGAGGTTCTATCGAAGAATTGGGAGACGCCCTAGTAGAGATAAAAGAGAAGCTACTTCCGTATAAGGTTTCCGGAGAGAGAATGCAAGCTGGACTCCGACCTGAGGAATATTCCTTCCGGCCAGATACCCCAGTCCAGTTTGATTTCAGCGCAATAGAACCGCGAGACTTTTTTCCATATAGTCCACTAATCGGCGACCTAAACCCGATCTCTCCCCCTTTCTACTTTTGGAAAGTAGATGAATTTCTATTAGGAANAGGAACTTTTGATTCTCAATACTGTGGACCCCCTGAAGCTGTCCACGGGGGTCACGTGGCCGCGCTAATGGATGAATTACTGGGAGTCACCGGTGTCGTTTCGGGATACGGGGGTTTCACGGGAACACTTACCGTCAGATACCAAGCAACGACTCCTTTAGATGAGGAAATTTCCCTCAAAGGGTGGGTACATAAAGTTGAGGAACGAAAAGTTACTATCCGTGGAGAGCTCCGAACAGAGGAAAAGATTTGCGTTACAGCCGAGGGAATCTTTATTCAACCGCGGGATGATAAGTAACAACCTGTCAATTCATCTCACAACAAGATCTTCTTTTCCCTTGCCGGATCACATTCGCCGATATATCTTGAACCGATGAGCGAAAACACCGGATGGACCGAGCAAGACGTACCTGACCAAACAGGAAAAGTCATCATAGTCACTGGAGGGAATTCCGGTATCGGATACGAAACAGTTCGAATTCTTGCCCTGCGCGGCGCACACGTGATCGTTGCTGCCCGAAATGCCATTAAGGGAGATGAAGCAGTAAATGAAATACTTTCAGAAGACCCTTCTGCCAATGTTGAAACACAACCTCTGGACCTCGCCGACCTCTCTTCTATTCGCGAATTTGCAGGTTCTTTTAAGGAGCGAGGAATTCCGTTACATACCCTGATCAACAATGCAGGCATTATGGCGGTCCCCAAGGGAACTACAGTTGATGGATTCGAACTCCAATTTGGAGTTAACCACTTAGGCCATTTCGCGTTAACTGGGCTTCTGATAGAAAGTCTGGTAGCTCAAAGTGGAGGGCGCGTAGTTAACGTTGCAAGTAATGCGCACAGACAAGGTCGTCTGAACCTCTACGACCTGCAGTCAAACCACCGGTACGGGCGAATGCGCGCTTACGCTCAAAGTAAACTAGCAAATTTGGTCTTTACCGCTGAACTTGATCGAAGGCTTCATAGAGCTGGAAGAACCGAAACCCTTTCAGTTGCCGCCCACCCAGGGATGGCGCATTCAAATATTGGTTCAAACCTGAACTCAGAATCATATTTTGATCGACTCTTCGAAAAAAGTTTAAAAGCTCTTGGCCCCTATTTTGTTCAATCGACTCTTTCCGGAGCTGTCCCTACCCTTAGAGCTGCAACGGACCCTTCAGCTGCTGGTGGAGACTATTTCGGCCCTAGCGAACGGATGCAAACACGAGGGTCAGCCGTGAAAGTCCAAGCTAAAAAAGCCGCATACGATGTGCATGACGGACGGGCTCTTTGGGAGCAAAGTGTTGAGCTGACGGGTATAGATTTTTCTGACCTCAATCAGAGCTGAAACTCAGCTCTTGAAGCCTCTAGCGTTAAATATCAAAACTTTGGGCGCTCAAGTAAATGGCGGACATGCCCTGTCTCATTGATGCTTCGCACCGTACGCAAACCGATTTTAGAAGCTTCAACTCTTGTTACGCTCGTGTAGTCCGGCCTAATTGCTAGGGGGTTCTCCAAACCCCAGAGAATCTGAAGGTAGACGGAAATAACCATCCCATGACAGAAAACAGCTACCCTCTGGCTAGGGAATTCTTCGACAATTTCGTCAAAAGCCACATTGACACGCTGGCGAAAACCTTCATAGTCGCCCTCAAATATGGCTGAAGGATCCTTGATGAACTCTTGGATCGATGGTGAGTCGAATGTCATTTCCTCTACAGGGATATACACCGAACTGTTGTGATCTGATTCACGGAGATTATCGCGCTGTGAGATTTCGACCCCAAGACGTTTAGCTAAAGGCTGGGCAGTCTGTTGAGCCCGTTTCATAGAACTTGAAACAACGTGATCGATTCTCTCACCTTCTAAAAAATCAGCAATCGCCTCGGCTTGGAGATGACCNATCTTCGATAGCCCAGGGTCAGCTGGTCCTTCTCCTTCAGACTTCTCTTCGCGCTCAGGGCGCGCGTGCCTTACGATAAGGAGATCCATTGTTAACCTAGGCCTAACACAAAGGCCCAATGTGTTCAACGAGATTCCAGCGAACAGCTGCATCAATGGATCCTTGGAGAAACTTATCGAACCTCTGATGCATTCTTTCCGCTCCGGAGCCATGAGCCGATACGTCCTGAAGATATGGGACGCATTGACACGAGACAGGATACAGAATCCCCCATGCGAGGGCTTCTTCGAGTTCCTCTGCCGACCATGTCGGCCCCCCTGACTCTGCAAGTTTTTTTCGGTACAGCGTTAGGAGAGCAGGTTCAGCATCGAGTGTTTCTTGATTATGTGATGCAGCAAGGAGCCAGCCAAGGTCGACGCCTGGATGCGAACGCATGATGCTTTGCCAGTCCAAAATAATAGGACCATCTTGATCTATGAGAATATTGTCAAGCTCATAATCAATATGAGTCAGCGTCCAAGGTCGGTCGGCATACCGACCAAGCCATTCGACAGTATTATTGATCCAGCTTCTATCAAGTACTTCGAAAAGGTCTTTGGGGAAACGGTTAGGTTCATTTTCAGCAAGAGTGTTCCATGCAGTTTGTGTCATTTCAATTCCTAGCTGGAGGCTTTCCGCACGCCAGTCAATAAGCCAAGGAACCTCCAAAAGACGGTCATCCATCCAAAACTTTCCATGCATNGTTGCAAGGTCAGAAACAAGCNTTTCCATCACGGGTATAGAACAGCCTNANAGNATNTCCCCTTTTTCAGCTTCAAAAATGTGTTCAAGTAGCAGAAACGCTTTTCCTGTTTCTGGATCGAAAAGATTGACCCAGCANTCGGGAATGCGCATATCTATCTCTTGAACAAGATCAGAATAGAAGCCTGACTCGCGAATATAGAACTGCATGATGGTGTTATACCATCTGGCGGTAACATCATCGAGCGGGCATTTTGCTACAAACGTTGTGGGAAGGTCTTCTCGATCACTTTCTTCCCAAACAACTCTGAAAATTCCGACCTCGCCCATCGCTCCGGTGAAACCGTCCATAGGTTCGTGCTCGAGTGACTTGATGGGAGGAAATGAATGACCAGCGTCCTGGAGCTGCGTTGTCAACCATTGTGCCGTGACTCCCGCCAGTGTCCCCGGAATATCTGCCATCTGTATCTCCAACTAGTTGGGTTTCATACTAGTCATACGAAGCTCGCAGTGAAGAGTCCTCAGGAAACTTGGCTATCTGCTGGTAACTCTGATGGACCCGCTAAGCAGAATGTGAAGTAGTGTAGAGTTTCCATGCTTTCTGCAATCTCCTCACATAAACTTTCGACAAGCGTTTGGACATATGTAGCATTTACAGGTTTGACATTCGGGGCTGGTGCCCTGTTGGTTAAGAAACTTACTAATGATGGGATTGACCCTTTCACAATCACATGGATCCCGTTTCTAATAAGTGGAGCTTTAGCCCTCGGAACTGCATACAGGCGAAACCAGTTATCGAAAGCTGCGGTGTTTCCAGGGGTGCTTCTCGGTGTCCTTGCAGGAGCAGGCCCCTCGTTAATTTTCAACTATGGGTTCGATAAGCTTCCAGCTGGCATTGTTACTCTACTTATCTCTCTAGGACCTATTTTCACTGCGATTGTTGCCCATTTTGTTTTCGATGACGAACGATTCAACTCTTTGAAAGGAGCTGGCCTTGTCCTGGCCTATGGCGGAGTAATGATGCTGACCATCGATTCAGTCGGAGAGAAAGGATCGCTTAGCGACATCCTGATNGTTCTCGCNGGGTCAGCGCTTGGCGGATCTGCNGGNGTTCTTGTCCGTTACTATTCTCTTCGGCATGAGCCNCTGGCCCTTATCGCCCCCAATTTATTTACTGCTGGGATCGTCGCTTTNATTCTGACATACGCGATGGATATGGCGACACAACCATCCGGAGGTTTCGCNGCATGGCATTTCNCNGCNTTGTTTTTTTTCGGAATAACAACGTTTCTGGCNTTTCTNGCTATNTTTCGGGCNAATCAACTTGGCACNACAGGCCAAGTTTCAGTCATNGGATATTTCCTTCCANTATTCGGGGTTATCGGAGGGATGGTATTTTTTAAAGAAGACGCAAGTTGGCCACTTCTCGTTGGTGGAATGTTAATAGTGGTGTCGATGGGTTTAATCGGGCGCGGCTCCAAAGGGCTTCCCACTATCGACTCCGAGTAGGTTTAGCTATATGGAAAGCAACCTTTTTGAAGTGCTGCGCAAACCGAGCGATGGGCACCCTGAACAAATTTTCCTTCGCGACCCTGACGGAGAACCACTGACGTATTCTGAATTTTTTAAGATGTCCGGANGATACTCTGCTGCGCTTCATGCATGTGGGGTAAANGANGGAGACAGAGTCCTTGTCAAGGTNGAAAAATCTATCGANGCTTTGGCCCTCTATCTTGCCTGCCTCCANTCCGGAGCAATATACGTTCCNTCNAACCCAAGGAACACGGTTGANGAAACAGAGTACCTATCTCAAGATGCTGANCCTTCACTTGTAGTCTTTTCGCATGGGTGCACCCANAGCGTGAATACACGATCTGAAACACTTGGAAAAATCAATGGAAGCCTGACCTCGTTGGCAGAGTCGCTTNACGGAACAGANCAGGTTNCNCAACGTTCAGGTTCCGATCTTGCAGCGATGCTCTATACCAGTGGAACGACAGGTAAACCCAAAGGAGCGATGCTCTCACACCGGGGCTTAATNGCTAACGCAATTGCNCTNCANGANATCTGGGGGTTCGAATCAGAAGACATCCTGCTGCATTGTCTACCGATCTTCCATGTTCACGGCCTTTTCGTAGCTCTCCATTGTTCGATGCTGAGCGCATCGGAAGTTATCTTTCTTAACAAATTTGAACCCGATACCNTTCTTGATCACNTTCAGGAGGCGACTGTTATGATGGGCGTTCCGACCCATTACATACGCCTACTTAGCACTAGTCGATTTGACTATGACCTGTGTGCCCATATGCGTCTCTTTACTTCTGGATCAGCCCCCATGTCCACCCTCATTCATGAANAATTCCAAAGACAAACAGGTCACCGGATTCTTGAACGCTACGGGATGACCGAGGCAGGAATAATTACTTCGAATCCACTACTGGGAGAAAGAANCCCAGGAACAGTGGGCTTCCCACTCACAGGGATGGAACTGCGCGTCGTACAAGATGATCGTGAATGCGACATTGGCGAGTTAGGAGTTGTTGAGATACAAGGAGATCATTTGTTTTCCGGATACTGGAAGCAGCCGGAAAAGACTGCTGCGGCATTCTCAGATGACGGATTTCTTATCACTGGAGATATCGGATGTCTAGATGAGAACGGGAGGTTATCTCTTCAGGGGCGATCTAATGACATGATGATTTCTGGAGGAGAGAATATCTACCCCAAAGAAATTGAACTCTGCCTTGAAGAGTTCCACGGCATTGATGAATGCACAGTTACTGGCCTTCCTCACCCAGATCTTGGTGAGGCTGTGACTGCATTCCTNNTCGTAAACGGAGAATTCTCAGAGNCCGCAATNGATCAATATCTTCAATCTCGTNTNGCGAANTNTAAGAAGCCNAAAAAATATGTCATTGTTGATGCTCTTCCNCGAAACNCTATGGGTAAAATTCAAAGNTCAAAATTACGCGAAGANNATTCATCTCTTTTCTCTGATGNAGAAAANCACNATTAGGAACCCTTGAGCNACACACCNCCCGAACTAGAGAAAGCGAAGCTTTCTGATGCCATAAGCGCCTTNAAGATCCGAGACTTTCGACGCTTCTGGTTCGCTGGGCTTATCTCAAATAGTGGCGGCTGGCTGCAAGGNCTGGCTNCNCCGTTCATTATGTANGAGATGACTGAATCAGGAACGTGGGTTGGAACCTCTGTCTTTGCCCTNATGATTCCTATGGCGCTTGTCGGCCCTTTCGCAGGNCCGATGGCCGANCGACTATCACGAAGACANATCCTTCTTGTTTGTGANATTTTTCTGGGNGTNATAGCTATCTCGAATGCNGTNTTCTGGTGGTCTGGTGTGAGAGAGCCGCTNGTTTATGTAGGNATCAACATTNTCTATGGATTCGCTAACGGTTNNGCTCTCCCCGCNTGGCAAGCATACGTCGCNGACCTNGTCCCTAGNGATGTTCTAATGAACGCGATTACCTTGAATTCCACACAGTTNAATGCAGCCAGAGCTATCGGCCCTAGCCTTGGAGGAGTCCTCCTNGCTGTTTCCGGCCCNGGATGGGCGTTCNTNGGTAATGGAATTTCNTTTTTNTTAGTGTTCTTTACCCTNCTNTCTCTTCCAGCTACAGCGCCNAGTCCTTTAGCTGGGCGAAAAGATTCACAATTGAGCCAATTNGNAAAAGGNTGGGCATACGCGAAGACCCAAAAAACCNTAGTNACAGGGTATATAGCGGCAGGTTTGGTCGCGATGCTGGGAGCTCCGCTCATNCAGGTACATATTATTCTNTTCAGTGAAAAGGTATTTGAAGTCGGCGAATTTAAATTCGGTTTNTTGATGTCNACCTANGGNATTGGGGCAGTGATGATTGCCCCATGGCTTGCGGCATTNGGAACGAGATTNAAAAANTCAAGTCTCTTGNTNNGCTCCCTAGCGCTGTACGGATGCGGGGANTTACTTTTNTCTTNNACNGAGGTATATTACGTCGGNCTGATTAGTATTTTTNTCGTAGGCTGCGCTCATCTCATTATGGCAACTACGACCAACACGACTTTGCAGCTTTTCGTTCCAGAGCCGGTGCGGGGAAGAGTGATGGCTATGTATCTTATGGTTTTCACAATCGGGGCACCCCTTGGATCTATTATTCAAGGGCCATTAGCTGATCAGTTTGGCTCTCGATGGGTAGTGGCCGTAATGGGCTGCCTATTCATTTTTGCAGCGTTCCTCTTCGCTATAACTAAGCGTGCAGCGACGTTCGATTTCGATGAACCGCTGATTTAGATTTCTCACGTTTCCGTGGCGAGGCCAGTGGTGTTCCGACTGATGCGACGTCTAGCCCGTTATCCCTAAAAAGCGAGAAGGCCCCCAGCGTTCACTCAAGGGACCTTCTCATCGTAAGAATGCCACCTTCACCAGCGACACTTACATGTGGTGGGTTCCACCAACCACACATCCACTATGTCACTTTCTATGAATTTTTCCACTTGATTTTAATGTTTATATCAAATTGTTGGGTTTATTCGTCCAAATACCTACACTTTTACCTGTTCACTCAATTTCATAGAAGGGTTCCAACACATGAGAAAAGCTGCTATAGCTGTTTTGTCATCGTTAATTGCTTCAGTGCTTTTCACTGTCGCGAGTTCTTCATCACCCGCATTCGCCACCGTCCCTGCGGATTGCGCCAATGACGGCATGATCCAAGTTATTAACGACATAAGCAATACCATCACCGTGTATGAGCTGGACGTGATCGCTGACCCTGTGAATGCTTCTCTTAACCAACTCTATCAAGTGAACTTCACCGGCAATCAACAAAAATTTAATGGAGCCGGCATCAATCCTGATGACGACATCATGTACGGAAGCCTCAAACATGACGACAATAATGATTATTTCGTCCGATTGGGTTCAGACGGTTTCGAGTACTTATTCCAGTGGAGCGGTGGCCATAACTACATCGCTAGTTTCGATAGCTCGGGGACATACTGGTATTTTCGAGGGTCCAATTATTTTACGGTAGCTGACGCTGATAATTTGCCCGGATACGCCACAGCGGCCGCAGCAAATGCAGCCGGGGCGACAGATACCAGTGTCGTAGGCATGGCTATGGTAACCACCGTCGGCGCTGACATCGCAATCGTAGAGGAAGACGGCAACACGTACGCTATTTCAGTCAATGCTGCCGACACTATTGTCATCGATAATGTAACAACAGGAGCTTCAATAGCGATTTCGGCCGCGAACTCCGGGATAGGTGCTGCAAACCAGTGGGGAGCAGCATACGCATTCGGCGACTTAGTGTATGTTTCAGCCAATGATGGAACGGGTATATACCAAATCCCATGGAAATCTTATCTCAACGGACAAACAACCCTTAATGTCACCGAAGTTGTCGCTAACTCAGAAACAACTAACACAAACGATGGAGCGAACTGTGTCAATGCAGCACCCCCTCCATTACCATGCGGGTTCCCCGGCTTAGGCGGTATCACTGCTGACGACCCTGCATGTGTAGAGACGACAAGTATCGATGTTGTCGACCCTGTCGCGTGTGCAACGCTTGGAGCAATCCAACATATCAATACCGATAATGGGCCGAATGGGACTGGCGGCTCAGCACCGTACTCACATCTATATACATTCGATGTGGATCTTGTAACAGGAAACATTGCGCCCTTTGACCCACCGTGGGGGTTGGACTTGAACGCACATGGAATAGAAGAAATTAATGCCACCGGTATAAATCCGCTCGACGACAAAATGTATGCGTATGCCAAGTTAATTGCCGGCAATTACGGTGTAGTCAGGTTTGACCAATACGGTGATTTGGAATGGGTTTCTATAGGTCATGGCTCATGGTCAATAGCTGGCGGCTTCACCCCCGATGGAACGTATGTGACACTAGCTTCAACCGGTCGCTCATTAGAGAACCTACACACATACGATGGATGGGAAACGTACGAGAAGGTAACGAACAACGGACCAGGCAATAACTGGATAACTAGCTCATCAAGCGGAATCTACGGAAATGACTTAGCTATCGTCACGAATAGCGATGGAGATCTCATATCTATCTCTGTGACGCATCCTCACCCCCACAACGTTCACATCTGGAACATTACTGACGACACACTTACTATAAGCCCTATTGATATACCTGATAATGGAAGCTCTCTAGGCTTGGGAGCTGCTTTCTCCTTTATCGACAACAGCATGTATGTAATGCATAACTCATCTCAAGGGACGTATAAAATTCTTTGGGACGAGCCAATCATTGACGGGAAAGTTCAGGTTGTTCACGTGATGGCTTCAGCCGATACGAATGCGAACGATGGTGCATCATGCGTAGATGAAATGCCCCCATTTCCTTGTGAATGGGACAATAGTCTTTCATATAGCGATCCAAACTGTACCCCAACCATTAACTACTCAGTGGACAATCAAATGCACTGTATAGCTACTGGACACACAAGATCGTACAGCATCACCAACAACAGCCAAGTGGCAGGAACTGTGACTCTCACCGATGTCGATACTGCAGCTACCGTCGTGAAAGAGCTACCTCTTTCAGGAACCATCACCTTCACAGAAGGAGTTGATTTCTCTATAACCGATGATGCTGTCAATGACTTTACGATCGATATTGACTGGCTAAGTCTAGACACAGATACGTCATATGGGATTGAAATCCCAACGACGATAGGGAATTATGTTGACTGCGACCCCGAGGCCTACTTCAACTGGCAGAATCTTTCTTGCCCGAGTTATGCGAACTTAGAATGGGACCTTTCCCAAACCATCCACGGAGCAGATATTTCAATTCAACTTGACGGAGGATCATTTTCAGGAACTGACCCTATCGTGCATACTGGATTAACTGCCGGGCAAACAGGGACAATTGCTATTCCGTTGGAGGAACAAACCAACAACGCTGAGATTACTGCATCGATGTCAATCACGTTTACAAATGGGCATACCCGCCAGATGACTTTTACTCATGGAACCCAGAACTGTTTCGAAGCGGCAACGGCAATAACCCTTAACCACGATTGTGTCGGGTCTTCTCTCTACATTAATAACACCGGAGGCTACGACCTTTCGCTCAGCTACACCAATAATGGAGCAACTACAGAAATTTCCCTAGCTGCGGGAACAAACCAAACCATCGATCTTGGTTGGACGGAGGGGTCAACGAATTCCGTGAGCTTCTTCGGTTCTTACCTTAACGAACCTGATAATCCTCCAAGCGTCGTTCAATCAACGTTTTCAAACAAGGTAGTAAATTGCCAGCCTCCGACAGTTCAAGTTGAAGAGGGTGGGGACTCCTACACGTTCACCATCACGCCCCCATGCTCAGTCAACGATTATGGCGTTATCCCAGTGGACTTGGACCCTGAAACGCCAGGAACTCAGGGAACAGACGAATTTACCTATTCGATTGAGTTACTTGAGAACGGTGACTTGGCTATCACGGTTGATGACGTAGATGACCTCGAGATTGATGGAACAACGTTCGATGACATCATCGTCTACTACTCAGGGCCTGATTGCGAACCCGAGGACTGTATGAATGGAAATGCGGGCACCTGCCAGGTTCAGATTGAAGTTGAAGTTCCCGACAACGATGACTTCGACGGTCAAGTAAACGTAACTATTGACGTTACCTGTGTCTCCGCTTCCCTAACTGTCACAAACGATGGAGTAGCTGACCTTACCTTGTCGATTACCAACAATGGAAGTGTCTCAACGCTTACACTTTCACCTGACGCTTCGGAGACCGTGGACTTAGGGTGGACTGAGGACTCAACGAACACTGTAACCTACGTTGGAGTGCTCGATGGGGTAGATGGGCAGGCCGAAGGAACCTTCACTAACGTAAAAGTAGACTGTGAGCCACCAGCGGTAGAGCTTGCTGAAGGACTCGATTCATTCACGTTTACCATTACGCCCCCATGTGGAATCAATGACTACGGTATTATTCCTGTCGATACGGATCCGGATACGCCAGGGACACAGGTTTCGGACGAATTCACATACTCCATCTCTTTGTTAGAGAACGGAGATTTAGAAATCACGGTCGATGACGTAGATGACCTCGAGATTGACGGAACCACGTTCGATGACATTACTATTTTCTACTCAGGGCCTGATTGCGAACCCGAAGATTGCCCCTCGGGGATTGGTGGGATCTGCCTTATCACAGTTGAAGTCCTAGTCTTCGACAATGACAATCCGGAAGAAATCGCTACTACTGGAACTGCTCATGTTCGGATGATTGGATTATCAATCCTTATCGCCATGTTGGGATATGGCTTCCTTCACCTTGCGCAACTCTACGGCCCCGCCTTGCTGGTACGCATCGTCCAGTACAGGAAAATACATAACACCNTTCGGGTCGAAGGGTCACGAAAAGGTTTTAAAGTATGGAAGAAAGTCAGAAAAGACTAACTTGGTGACCATCTCCCATGCGGAGATCGTAGTACCTCCACCTGAAGGCAATTACTTCCAATTAATGTGCTCGTGGCCGAGATCCTTTACGTCCCTTACCCCGAGCAAGGCCATCGTCCTTGCCATTCCATCTTGAAGGAAATCCAAAACCCAATCTACTCCCCTCTGACCTGCCGCTCCAAGGCCATAGAACGTGGGNCGTCCCGCCATNCAAGCTGTTGCTCCAAGAGCNATTGCTTTCACAATGNCNCTGCCTCGTCTAATGCCCCCATCACANTANACTTCTATTTCTCCNTTTACTGATTGAATAACAGGTTCAATCAACTCAAGAGGAGTAGGNGCATCATCNAGTTGNCGNCCNCCATGNTTTGATAGNGCGATTGCNTCTATCTCTTGTGNGGCGGCAATNTTTGCNTCTTCAACAGTTTGAATNCCTTTGAGCACTATCGGACCNTCCCATNCATCTCGGAACCATTCGATATCTTTCCATGAAAGNGANTGGTCAAANTGCGCATTGACATGATCGGCAAGAGTTATNGCTGTNGAGCCATCCTCAGTTCCGGAGCCGACNACATTNGCGAAACGTATCGGGTCGTTTCGCAGCAACCCCCAAGTCCACGCGGGATGCTTCATGCCATCGAAGATAGTATCTACCCCTACTTTCGGCGGTAGGGTAAATCCCTTTCTTACGTCACGTTCCCGCCTCCCCAAAACTGCAGTATCGACAGTAATCATGATCGCTTCGAAATGTGCGGCTTTGGCTCGGTCTAGCAGTTCTTTAAGAAGCCCTCGGTCTTTCCAGACATAGACTTGGAACCAGTTCCGAGCCGAACTGGAAACTCGACAAGGTTCATCTTGAAAGGTTGGACCGGCCAGAGCACCGATTTCTTCGATAGATCGTGTGGCCATGGTTGAGAGCGTGAATGGAATTTGATTTTCGGCAGCTGACCGTGCGACTGCTATCTCCCCNAGAGGGTGAGCTATCCTCGTGAACCCTGTCGGCGAAATAATAAACGGAAAGGACACGGGAACGCCGAGAACATCGGTTGATAGATTTATGTTTGCTACATCTCGTAAGACTCGCGGTTTGAACGTAATCTGGCTGTAGACAGCAGTATTTCGTTGAACCGTTCGTTCATCTTCTGCGGCCCCATCGATATATCCAAAGACACCCGCCGGAAGTCGACGCATACAGATTTTGCGAAGATCTTCAATATTTGCTGCCTTATTGAGGCGGCGCAGAGCAGCATTTCGCTCAAATCTTCTGAATCGAAGTACTGATTTAACTGCTCTAAACATGTCTGAACCTTACCGACTCTTCTGAAATTTTGTTCATTTACGATTTGGATCTATTCTCATGTCGAGACTGAAAAATTAGTTCCGCTTACTAAAGGGGTAGATATGGCACAGAATATAGGTGAATTCCTTACAAATCGAGCTCGACGCGATACAGATTTNGAAGCGATTTACGAACCTGCGACCGACAATAGACTTTCCTACCGAGAGTTAAATGACCGATCTAATCAGGTTGCGCATTCTTTCAAAGACCTCGGCGTTGCTAAAGGTGATCGTGTTGGGTTACTTCTCATGAACGGAAAGGAATTTATCGAAACATTTTTTGCCGTTGCAAAAATTGGTGCGGTGAATGTCCCCCTGAATTGGCGCCTCGTCGCAGACGAGCTTGAATTTATACTCGACGATGCCGGAACAACTGTCTTACTTTTCAGCGAAGAATTCGCTGAACTAGCTTCAGAGCTTCGCAGTCGGGGTGACAAGACCCAAATCTCAAACTGGATACAGGTTGGTGGAGAAACAACAGAAGGCGTCCTTGACTATGACGACTGGATGGGGTCCTCTTCCNCTACTGAACCCGAAATCGAAGGCGGCGACGACGACCTTGTATTCATAATGTACACGTCTGGAACGACCGGCCTNCCCAAAGGAGTCATGCACAGCCACGACACAGTCTTATGGGCCAATATTACAAACGCAACAACCGCCGATATGCAACATTACGACCGGTTCCTGAATGCGCTTCCACTATTCCATGTGGGCGCATTAACGCCGATCATAACGTCAGTGTTCGTAGGAGGGTCCATCACATTGATGAAGTCTTTCGANCCCGCAGCATCTTGGGACNTGATTCGCGATGAAAAGATAAATACAACACTGATGGTCCCAGTNATGTTGCAATTTATGCTTCTGACCTACGACGCAGAAAACCATGACCACACGACNCTNCGAAATGTGATCAGTGGAGCTGCCCCAGTCCCTGTNTCTCTTATCGAGACGTACACAGAAATGGGTATAGAGATTCATCAAGTGTACGGCCTCACTGAAACATGTGGACCTGCCTGCATTATCTCNTCNGAAGATGCTGTAACAAGAGCAGGGTCAACNGGTAAGGCCTTTACATTCACTGAAGTNCGAGTTGTTGATGAAGATGGAAACGAGTGCGCCCCTGATGAAGCTGGCGAAGTAGAAGTTAAAGGCCCNCACATCATGGTCGGATANTGGAACNGGCCNGAAGCGAATGCTGAANCGCTTGTNGAAGGTTGGTTAAAGACCGGCGATATCGCAACGATGGACAGNGANGGNTTNGTAACGATCGTNGANCGGGTGAAAGATATGNTNATTTCAGGTGGAGAGAACGTNTATCCGGCTGAAATTGAAAANGTTCTTCTTTCACACGAACTNATCAATGACGCTGGAGTGATAGGTATCCCATCAGAGAAATGGGGCGAATCACCATTAGCNGTNATNGTCAGAGCTGANGAGAGCCTCTCTGANCAGGATGTGATNAAGCATTGCGNAGGGAAGCTCGCACCATTCAAAACAGTAAAAGCAGTTGAGTTTGTTGATGTGATCCCGCGTAACGCCAGCGGAAAAATCCTAAAGCGCGAACTCCGTGAAATGTTCACATACGACGCGGAAGAGTAACGTTACGAAAGTAACGATAGGGCAGTCTCGGTGAATTTCGGGAGGGCATCAGCAATCAACGCCATGCGTTCATCTTTGCTGTCCCCTGCCTTCCATCGATAATGGAGCTGCTGGAGAACGGTGGCGGTTTTCCATTGACCGAAAGCTTCATACCATCCAATGCGGGAAAGGTCGAGTCCCGACACTTGGGCATAATGTTCAACAATCTCTGAGCGTTTCGGAAGCCCAACTGAGCCGAGACCATCATGACCTCCTCGGGTAATCTCAGGGTCATCGTCGGGGTCAGGCCAGTAATTTAGGAGGGTTCCAAGATCGATGAGAGGATCTCCAAGCGTTGTCATATCCCA
>PAEG01000056.1 GCA_002703045.1 Acidimicrobiaceae bacterium | reverse complement strand
TGTACTATCTTCGCACTCTCAATCTGTGAATTGATGCGAAACTCGATTCTCATCAAGTTTTGCTTGTTCGCTCCATTCAGTTGTGAACGATGAAGACCACGACTCATCACATGCATACGTCCCGAGTTCCTCAGGGAATACTCGCTGGTATGAATCATTGACCAGCTCCATTACCAGTCCACATGGAGGGGTTTCGTTGACTCCAGGGTCACTTGGGACGTGTAGCCCCCCTCCAGTCCATTCGTCTATACCATCCGCTTCGTTAAGTACGCACTCTCGAGTTAAGTCAGATCCGCATGCCTTTGCTGCAGTGGCCCAGAGCATGAACGCAGACGCAGTTTGCATTCCGAGTAAAGCCACTTCACCTCCATTGGCTTCCATGATATTTAGGTAGTCGTCTACCGCTTTAGAAGCGCTTCTTTCCTCAAAAGGAATATATGCGCTCCTTATGAAGGTTCCGTTCATCACTCCGTCACTATTAGCTCGCCTACAAGAGTCCTCGTAAAAGTTGGGATCAACAGAGTAGATAGCTTCGAAATTATTAACAGCTGCGGACGCTCTAAACGCCTGGTAGTTAGGTAGGCAAGTTCCTGTGAAATAAACATGTTTAATCTCAGAATCTTTCAATGAGAGGATGAAAGGTGTCCAATCATCCTCTCCGTTGATGTTATATTCAAGATTTTTGTCGAATTCGAAACCAATTTGGGGATAGGAGGCAAGGACCTTGTCTTTATTTTCTATTGTCGCAGCGAAGTTTCCGTAGACAGTTGCTGAAGAAGTAATAGTGTCAGGATAGGTATTTGAAATCCAGTCGGCTATTGACAAAGACATGCGATCAGCAGGATTCGGAACCGGTTGTATCATCCATGGACCATGCGCAGCAGCAGCGGAAACAGTCCATGCGGGGATATGTGCAAGTTCGCACTGAACCCTAGATTCTTCACCAAAGCCGTCTACAGCAAATCCCTCACCGACCATCATGAACATTCGAGGGCAGGCATCTAGCCAGACTGACGACACTTCAAAGATTTTTGCATCATAGAGCTCAACGATTATTTCCCTTCCAAGGATTCCTCCCATGTCATTGCATGTATCTACAAATGCTTGAATCGTGTCGGTTTGCGTAATGTTAAGACCAAGCGAACCAACAAACCCTCGATCATCTCCACCGCCGATAAGNATGCTTTCATCTGTCACACCTTGATCAGTNGCGCCGTTGGCNGTACCTGNACCGCATGGCCATTCNAGNTCNCCAAAGGAAGGTNCTTCTGGTTCAGNNGNAGGCGTTTCTTCANNNTCATTGGNNGTTTGAGTTTCTGCTTCTTCAGTATTNCTTTCGTNAGTCT
Organism: Acidimicrobiaceae bacterium; assembly: GCA_002703045.1. Lineage (GTDB taxonomy): Bacteria > Actinomycetota > Acidimicrobiia > Acidimicrobiales > UBA8592 > UBA8592. The sequence continues at coordinate 10,630 of PAEG01000056.1, read as the reverse complement.
CTTGGGTGNTNGNACTTTGATTGNNATCCNCTTGNNTGTCNCTGCTAGAAGTATTTGTNTCCGAACTACTAGANCTCGCAACTCTTTCACTTCCACCGCAGCTCGAAGTGACTAGTGNTATTGCGATAAACGGAGATAGTAATTTAAGCAAAAGTCTCATGTAGCCCCCAGACATTCAATTCACTGCACGTACATTACACCGATTTAGAGGCTAGGTCAGATTCAGTTGGGGTATCTTAACTATCATTTCTGCTACTAATAAGCAATCAGGTTTTTTCCCTTTTGCCATCGAGGAATTCTTGGCGTGCTCTCTGTCCTTCGCCTGCTAGATTCAGTTGAAACGTAAAGCCTTGTTCGTACCGATAGCTTTTGTTCACATCTTGCGTGTCAATACCGATAGCAGAACGTTTTGCAGCGCGGATTGTAAGCGGATTCTTAGAAGCAATTTTGGTAGCGAGTTCAAGAGAAGCCGCATCCAATTCCTCTGGAATAACGTGTTTATGTATCGTTCCATATCCGTGTAGCTCTTCAGCGGTCGCNGTTTCACAGGTGTAAAGCATCTGTCTGGCTCTCTGACGGGGTACGAGTCGTTCAAGGTGTGTGAGAGCCCCAAGGGCACCGTTGTCTACTTCTGGTAAGCCAAATTGCGCTCCGCTAGAAGCAATAATGACATCTGAGCAACCTACAAGCCCTATTCCAGTGCCAAGACAAAAATCATTAACGGAGGCTATGACGGGAACAGCGCATTCATGAACAGCACGGAAGGCTTGGAAGCAAGCTTCATTTACCTGAAGTATTCCTTCGTGNCCTTCTTTTTCTTCAAGCTCTTTAATATCAACACCAGCACAGAATCCTTTCCCAGTAGCAGTAATAATTANAACTGTAATTTCAGGTTTGTGTCGTATCGAGTCACATATAGAGGCGATCTCGAACGTATCATTGATATTGAGAGCATTCACGGGTGGATTATCCATAATTATACGGAGTACTCCATTACCGTCAGTGTCTAAATGAATCGTCATACTATCTCCTTGCTATTACAGAACTNCCATGTCCGAACATTCCGTAGTTAATTGACATGCCGACTGTNGCATCATCNACTTGTCTGTCTCCTGCTTCTCCTCTGAGTTGCCAAGTNAGCTCACANACTTGAGCAATTGCTTGGGCGGGTATTGCTTCACCAAATGCGCCCAGTCCACCAGATGGGTTAACTGGTATTCGCCCTCCGATAGATGTATCACCGCTATGNAGCAGTTCTCTAGCTTTCCCTNNTTCGCAAAGNCCAATGTGCTCATACCAATCCATTTCGTATGCNGAGCTAAGNTCNTAAACTTCTGCGAAATCTAAATCGCTTGCTGAAACTCCNGCCTCAGNGTANGCATGTTGGGCTATTTGGTTTTTAAANGTNTGNGCAGGGTCNCCAGAAACAGCCCATGAATCNGAAGCNAGATATGGCATGTCTATGATTGCNTTTGGATAAGTCGGTCCNACTGTAGAGATNCCNGATATTNTGACAGGGTNCNTAATCCCTTTTTNNCTTGCATATTTCAGACTAGAAACTACNAGAGCCGCTCCCCCATCGCTTGTTGTACATATTTCGAGCANNCGAAGTGGGTCTGCGACGATAGGNGACGCTTCAATATCNTCATTTGNAAATGTTTTNGTAAATCGTGCATTGGGNTTCTTNGANCCGTGAAGTGAGTTCTTAACCTTTACAGCCGCNAAGTCTTCTTCTGTATCTCCNTATAAAGCCATTCTTCTTCTNGCAAATAATCCAAAGTANGCGGGGTTCGAGAGACCGAGCAGCCGAAATCGCAACCAGTCAACATCTTGGGGGCGGTCACCAGGGACAGGTGCGAACATGCCCTTTGGGACCTGGTCGGCACCTACTACAAGAGCTACATCGCAAATTCCAGAAAGGATCTGGGCACGAGCGATCGATAATGCGGTTACGCCAGAAGCGCACGCAGCATAGCTTGATGCGAGTTGTGCTCCTTGAAAACCTAGTGCATTTGCAAATGTAGAGGCGGAAACCCATCCAGGGTAGCCGTTGCGCACAGTGTTGGCTCCTGAAACAAATTGGATTTCATCCCAATCTACATCAGCATCTTTAAGGGCTGTTCTGGCAGCATGAACACCTAGATCAACGAACGACTTTCCGACAAATTTCCCCCATGGGTGCATTCCAGCACCAAGTATGGCTATTTCTTCTACGCTCATTCGCGTCCCCTTCTAAAAGGTTCCCATTTCCAAACCATATATTGATATTCATCATCTTCATACAAAACATCTAAAGCGACTTGAACTTCCATTCCGACCTGCATATCGCTAATTTGAATTCCAGGCATCATCTGGCCGCAAATGACCATACTTTCTTTTTCTAACTCCACGGCTGCGATTACAAACGGCTTGAATGGTTCCTCAGTTATCAGATATGGAAGGGCTGGAGGGTAATCAGCTGAGGTGTAGCTCCAAACTTTACCCTGTCTAGTAAGAGCGACTTCCTCCCTATCTTCATTTGGTGCAGCTTCTGGGTCATTTCCCGCTAAATCCTTTGGAAAGTAATAACTTCCAGACNTCTTAGATCTTCCGCCAATTAGNGCAGGANTAGCAGGGTCCATNGTAAACATTCCTTCTACGGCTGGCACTTTCTTCTTACCCATATCCGNATTCTAGAGGCACTTCAGGCGGCTTATTGTGACTTTGAGTCATGAAGCCTTGTAGAATTTAATAGTGAAAGTTGAGACGCTCGTCGTTACTGACTTAGATGGAACATTGTGGTTTGATGGAGAAGAGTGCCATCCTTCTTCCTTAGCTGCCATAGATGAACTAAAAAAAAGCGGGGTTCCCTTATTGATAGCGACTGGTAGACGTCTAAGAAGTGTGACCGANGCCTTCCAACGCTACGAATTNAGTGANCAAGCAGTCCTTCTAAATGGATCTCTTGGNTATTGTTTTGAGAAGTCTTCTAATTTTTTCCTTCAAGAGTTTCCAACGGAAAGTGAGTTACGGATTAAAGAGATCTTTAATGATTGCTCTCTATCTCCCTGTTTTTACGCGGACGATAGTTATGTTTACGTTTCTTCGCCTACAACTAGTGAAGGCCATCTTGAGGTAATCGGTGCTGATTTAGTCGAAATTGATGATTTGGGTCTGTTTCCTGAAAATAAAAAGATTTTAAGTTTTTGTATTCTTGGTATCGATAAGTCTTATCTAGAGAGAGCAGAAAGTATTATTTCTAGAGAATCTTTAGGGACTGTCGCTTATTACGAAGACAGACTATTTGGAAAACACTCCATGATGGTTCAGCCGCCATCAACATCAAAATGGACCGGTGTAGTTAAATGGTGTGACTATTACGATATTCAGCCATCGAAAATCATCGCTCTTGGAGATGCGGGCAATGACAGAGAATTATTAGAAGGAGCAGATGTATCAGTGGTAGTAGAAAGATCGGAACAGTATTTACTGGAAATGGCCGATTACGTCATACCTCCTCCATCAAAGGGTGGTTGGGCTAACGTGCTAAATCTGATTTAGTAGCAGAAGCTAAAAATCGTTTTCTTGCTCAGCTAGCCATTCTTTCTTGACCTTTCGCCAGGCCTCATCTGTATGATTTCTTCGCCAATAAGGTGAAATTGAAGCAGTTTCTGGGTCTATGAGTTTTTCATTTAACAAGTATTTTCGTAATTCTCGAACTTCGCCTGCTTCGCCATGGACGAAAACGTCGAAAGTTCCTNTTAAGAAATTAAATTCCTTGATAGCAGCCAATAGTAGCGACGAAGGGTCAGGTGAGTTTTTACGATGAAGCCACTTTAGNTCAACACTTGCGTCTGAGTGGAGTGGCATTTCGAATTCCATGCTGTCTACGACGAGAAATATCACACAGTGATCATTAGAACTCAAAGTATCAATGGAAGCGCTGATGCCAGGAATTGCAGTTTCATCACCTGCAAAGAAGTGCCAATCGACATCTGGGTTTGGAGAATAGCTGCCATTTGGTCCCTTAAATTGAAGCTTATCGCCTCGAGTAGCACGCTTTGCCCAAGGTCCGGCGTATCCGGTATCTCCGTGCACAACGAAGTCTATAGTGAGGANCTTCGCGTCTTTATCCCATCTACGTACTGTAAAACGTCTTGGTCTAGGCCGTAAATCATCTCCAAGACCACGAACTTCATCTAGATCAAACGGAACAGAGTAAGTAGCATTAGCGGGAACGAAGTAGCCGTTTATGTATTGGTCTGTGAACTCAGTTGGCTCAAAATCGTCAAGATCTCCACCNGCAAACATCACCCGAATTAAGCCGGGAGTAATCCGCTCTACGTCGATAACTTCTGCAAACATTGGGTCCTTCAGTCCAAAATTAACTTTAGTGATAAGTACCTAGATGGTCTATTTCTGGTTCCTACTTTAATGTTTACTTTTTTCTCCTTGATTTCACCATTTTTTCTTATCCATATACCATCTTTCCGTATGGAAAGATCAAATCATGGAGGTGAGATGTCNATTTCTTCNTGGGATGATTTCCCTATTCATCAGACAGCAGAATACATTCGANATCCGGCTACAAGTGACCGNAATTTCTACGACCGCTATTACTTTAATATGCATGGATCTAGCGATGAGGTGATGGCAATCTTCGGAATCGGACAATACCCGAATCTGGGTGTTGCCGATGGTTTCCTTGCAATAGGCACAAAGGAAGATCATCGTGTCATACGAGCATCAAGACCGCTTGGCGATAGATCGAATCTAAAGATTGGACCCCTTGAGATTGAAATTATAGATCCATTAACCGCAATTAGGTTTACCTGCGAAGATAACGAATGGGGCGTCACTATGGACGTTCAATGGGAGGCATCTCAGCCACCCTTAGAAGAACCAAGACAATACCTTAGAAGAGAAGGAAAAGTAGTATTCGACACTCAGAGATTCGCTCAAATGGGACGGTGGACAGGAAGTCTTTCAACACCTGAATCAACTTGGAATCCAACTCCTGACAAGTGGGGTGGAAGCCGTGACCGCTCTTGGGGAATCAGACCTGTAGGTGAAAAGGAATCAGACGGTATACGGCAGGGCGTTTCAGTTATGGAAGGCCTCTGGAATTATTTCCCAGTAGATTTTGGCGACCACTCAATAATTTACATGCTTCAAGAAACTAATGAAGGCGTTCGCGAGCTAGAAGAAGCTATGCGCGTTTGGGCAGATCCTTCAAAGCCAAATGAGTGGCTCGGCAGGCCAGAATACGAACACAATACGATTCCTGGTACTCGAATGCTTAATGGGTCTGTAATTCGATTCAGTGATTCAAATATTGTTATGAACTGCACTCCCCTTCTAGCAAACTTTGTAGCTATTGGCACAGGGTACGGTATTGAGGACGATTGGCGACATGGAATGTACCAGGGTCCAGACCCTGTAGTGCAAGGCCTTCATTATAAGGTTGAAGATATAAAAGGTATTGGGCAATATGGGATCGTCGATCATGTAGGAAAATTTGAATACGACGGCCATGTGGGATACGGATTGTATGAGCATGGATTTTGGGGNCGGTTCGAAAAATATGGCCTAAATGATAGGGCTGCTGTATTTCCTGAGTAGATAAAATCATTTTCTAAAAGTCGTGACATTCTCTCATGAATCGAGCTAGTCTGACATTGGTCAATGATTGACTACGGGAGAGTTCAACTTAGTTGACGCCGAAGGAGCAAGGGTCCCCCCGAAACTCTCAGGCAAAAGTACCGTTTAGATCGACCAATCTGGAAAGAATGTTCAGTCGTTCACCGAAGGGGAAAGGCAAAAGCCGAAGCTCTCAGGTAGTAAGACAGAGGGGGACATAACTCTTGTCATCGAAAGGAAGTTATGTCTCACCCAGCGGATTTCGCAAGAAGACACATTGGTCTCAATCAAGAAAATGAGCTTTCTATGCTCAAATTTCTTAATGTCGACTCTATTGATGAACTTATCGATAGGACAGTTCCAAAATCTATCAGGGATTTATCAGAAAATATTTCATTACCACCAGCGTTAAATGAAGTTCAAGCTATCGAACGACTGCAAGAGATCGCAGCACTTAATGTTGTCAATACCTCAATGATTGGGCTTGGATACTACAACACTCATCTCCCACCCGTTATACAGCGTAACATTCTGGAAAACCCTGCATGGTATACGGCATATACGCCTTACCAAGCGGAGATATCACAAGGAAGGCTTGAGGCGTTACTTAATTTCCAAACGATGGTCTGTGACTTAACAGGGTGTGATATTGCTAATGCCTCACTTCTTGATGAAGCAACGGCAGCCGCAGAGGCGATGACAATGCTTAAACGACTCCACAAAGGAACCGAAAATTTGTTTTTTGTTGACTCTGACTGTTTTCCCCAAACGATCTCTGTTATTAAGACCAGGGCAGCAGCTATGGGTATCGAAGTAGCGGTAGGAAACCCTGATGAGGCTCCTGAAGAATGTTTTGGAGTTCTATATCAGTATCCGGGTACGTCTGGAGAGGTACCAAACTTATCTGATCCGATACGTGGTCACCATGATGCAGGACGACTCGTTGCAGTGGCAGCAGATCTCTTATCACTATGTTTACTTAAAGCCCCTGGTGAACTCGGTGCAGATGTTGTGATCGGCAGTGCTCAACGTTTCGGCGTCCCATTGGGTTTTGGCGGTCCCCACGCTGCATATATCGCGACAAAACATGAAAATCGACGAACAATACCTGGGCGGATAGTTGGTGTTTCTCTTGATTCTCATGGAAATAGTGCCTTGAGGCTAGCGCTTCAAACTCGAGAACAGCATATACGACGAGAAAAAGCAACGAGCAATATTTGCACAGCGCAAGTTCTGTTAGCTGTAATTGCAGGTACATATGCGGTATATCATGGCCCTGACGGTTTACGTTCTATAGCAAATAACGTCCATGCATTAGCCAGTAAACTCGTAGCAAACTTACGATCTAATGATTTTCAAATTCTCAACACCACATGGTTCGACACTATTACAGTCAAGGTTCCGGATGAAGCCGTAACAGTATATGGCCGAGCACAACAAGCCGGAATTAATTTACGTCTAGTGGACAAAGATACGCTCTCTATCTCTGTTGACGAAACTACGACAGTTATTGAGATTGATAAGGTACTCAACGCTTTCGGAGTGGCAGACAACAGTAGCGAAATACCAAGTCCGCTTAGCGAATCCTATTTAAGAGACAGCGACTATTGTTTGCATCCTGTGTTTAATAACTATCATACCGAGACGGAAATGCTTAGGTATCTTCGAACACTTGCCGATCGGGACTTGGCGCTCGATCGCTCTATGATCCCTCTCGGCTCTTGCACTATGAAATTAAATGCTACAACAGAGATGCTTCCCGTTACTTGGCCTGAGTTCTCTAGTATCCATCCGTTTGTCCCCAAAGACCAACGCAAAGGCTATGACATTCTAATATCAGAATTGGAATCGTGGCTTTTAAACATAACTGGATATTCTGCAATTAGCCTCCAACCGAATGCTGGGTCTCAGGGTGAACTCGCGGGTTTACTGGCGATTCAGAAATATCATCAATCAAGAGGTGAACCTGAAAGAAACATCTGCCTCATACCTGCTTCTGCTCATGGGACGAATGCAGCGAGTGCTGCGATGGCAGGCATGAAAGTACTAGTCGTAGAGTGCGATGAAAACGGGAATGTTGATTTAGAGGATCTTAAGGCCAAATGTAAAGATAATCATGAGTCGTTAAGTTCAGTAATGGTTACTTACCCATCAACTCACGGAGTGTTTGAAGAATCCATAACCGAAATATGTAAATTAGTTCATGATCATGGCGGGCAGGTTTATCTAGATGGAGCAAATCTCAATGCTTTAGTAGGAATCGCACAACCTGGAAAGTTTGGTGCCGATGTATCTCACCTTAATCTTCATAAGACTTTTTGCATCCCGCATGGTGGTGGAGGCCCAGGCGTAGGACCTGTTGCTGTTGCAGATCATCTCAAGTCGTATCTTCCTAATCATCCGCTTATTGAAGACTCCGGACCTTCATCTGGGATAGGCCCCATCAGTGCAAGCCCTTGGGGGTCGGCAAGTATTCTTCCGATTTCATGGGCATACATTGCGATGATGGGTGACAAGGATTTATTATATGCAACAAAGATTGCAATCTTAAGTGCAAACTATGTAGCAAAAAAATTAGGACACTATTATCCAGTTCTCTTTTCAGGCGAAGAAGGCTTTGTAGCTCACGAATGCATTATTGATATACGGCCTATAACCCAAAGTACAGGTGTGAATTCAGATGATATTGCTAAACGCCTAATGGACTTCGGCTTTCATGCACCTACAATGTCGTTCCCGGTTGCTGGAACATTAATGATAGAACCTACTGAATCCGAATCTTTAAGTGAGATAGATAGATTTTGTGAAGCGATGATTATTATCCGAAAAGAAATAACTGATATTGAAAACGGAGTCATCAAGTATCTAGATTCAATGCTACACAACGCTCCACATACTGCATCTCACGTAACTAGCGATATATGGAACATGCAATACACCAGAACCCAAGCAGCATATCCTGTCGACTTCCTTCAAAAAAACAAATACTGGCCTCCAGTGGGGAGAATAGACGGGGCCCATGGAGACAAAAACTTAATGTGTAGCTGTCCTGATATAAGTGAATACCGTTAATCTTCTATGGCAACTAGTTTGTGAAGAAAAGAGGAAAGTATGCCTGATGCATTAGTAGAACGCGATGGACATGTTATGACTGTTACGTTAAATCGCCCCAAAAGCATGAATGCGATCTCTGGGCCGATGATCGTTCGGATGTATGATGCATTCGTTGAAGCGTCTCAAGACGATGAAATCCGATGCATCATCGTAACCGGATCTGATGGAAACTTTTCTTCTGGCGCTGACTTGAAGGCTATGTCTGGCAATGCTGATGATGCGGATACAGGAATAGACATGAAAAAACGGTCAGCTGAGGACCCGGAAATACACTGGAAAGGTTTGCTCCGGTCATATCGTCCTACGAAGCCGATGATTGCAGCAGTTGAGGGAGTCGCTATTGCGGGCGGAACCGAAATACTTCAGGCAATGGATATTCGTGTTGCTGGGAAAAGCGCAAAATTTGGCATATCTGAAGCACGATGGAGTCTATACCCAATGGGCGGCTCAGCTGTTCGTCTGCGACGTCAAGTTCCATATACCGTTGCTGCAGACCTACTCCTTACTGGAAGACATATCAATGCTGAAGAAGCTAAAGAGATCGGCCTGATAGGCCACATTGTTCCTGATGGTCAAGCTTTAACCAAAGCAAGAGAGATAGCTCAGAGGATATGTGAAAATGGGCCACTTGCTATCGAAGCGATCCTCAAGACCTTGCATGAAACAGATGGCATGACAGAAGAGGAAGCTTTAGCTCACGAATTTACATATGGATGGGCAGTATTTACGAGTGAAGATGCTAAAGAAGGCCCTCGAGCTTTTTCGGAAAAACGCACACCAAATTTTAGAAAAAAGTAAATATCAATCACCAGACACGACATTGATTAGCGTTTTACCTTCTATAAACAATTGAGCGTTCTCTACTAATAGCGCCACCGCGTTCTCTTCGTAATTATCAAAGGAAACCGAACAGTGTGGTGATAGGTACATATTTTTCGCGGACCAAATCGGGCTATCTGAAGGCAATGGCTCATTACGGGTTACATCCAAAATTGCTGCTCTAAGATGATTTGAATTTAACGCTTCAACTAGGTCACCCTCCACAACGTGCATTCCCCTAGCGATATTGCAAAAGACAGATCCAGGTTTCATCAGCGAAAACCGTTCTCGATTGAACATGTCGCGCGTCTCGCCACTAGCTGGAGCAGCCATCACAACTACATCCGACATTCCAATCATTGTGTCTATCTCGTCTACTGAGAATATTTCATCAGCGTCTACGTCAACACTACTAATATTAGGATTTTTTTTCGCTGCCAGAACTGTCATCCCAAATGCTCTTGCCCGAATTGCTACTTCTCGCCCTATAGATCCTAAGCCCACTATTCCTATAGTTTTACCGTAAGCTTGAGACCCAAATTTAACCTTCCAAGTTTTTTCACGTTGCTGCTGGTCAATTATTCTTAGATCTTTGTAAACCTGCAACAATCTAGCGAATACGAATTCTGAGATTGATGCAGATGCTATACCTCGAGCGCTTGTTTGCACTACGCCCATTTTTGCTAAAATCGAAGAGTCTATATGGTCATAGCCTGCAGAAACTCCTTGAAACCATTCTAAATTAGGAAACAATGACCGAGGATTACTAGGCAAGTCCATAGACACGATTACATCACAGTTCTGCCACTGAAGTTTCGTAGCATCATCGATATCTGGTTCTGTATATAATCCTGAATTCTCCCCGTTATTCAATCCGCGAGCTGACCTGAGTTCGTTTGTTTCAATGTATGGGGTGCTAACAATCTCAATCGGATAATCTTCACACAACTTTTTGAGAGACTCGTGGTCTTTCCTTAATGGAAACAACATTCCTATCTTCATTTTTTCAGTAACCATCTTGCCCCTTAGCATCATGCCCATCTTAAGGGTATTCTGCGCTAAGGAGAATTAACGAGGA
>PAEG01000055.1 GCA_002703045.1 Acidimicrobiaceae bacterium | reverse complement strand
GAACTCGTTTCTCGCGGTATAGCCTGTCTAAGTTGCGGTCCATCACAGACAATAGATTACTACCGCGAAAACGACCCGCTGGCGTGGGCGTTCGGCATGAGCGCTGTTCAGGCAAACCTTCTGGCAGCCGAGTATGTCGGTAAGCAACTCGCCGACCGTGATGCCATTTATGCCGGAGATTCGGAGTACCAAAACCAACCTCGAGTTTTCGGACGGCTATGGATCGACAACGGAGAAGCATCAATCACCAATGAATCAGACTTTGAAGAACAACTAGCTGGATACGGTGTGGAAGTCACCGAGTCTGTATCTTTTGCTCTTGACCCCGCAACCTTGCAAGAACAAGCCTCATCGGCAATAGCGAAATTCAAAGCTGCAGGAGTCACAACAGTAATGTTCTCAGGTGATCCCATATCACCTCGAGATTTCACCCGTGAAGCAACAGCTCAAGGGTATTACCCAGAATGGGTACACATCGGAAGCGTACTCGCAGATACCAATATCTTTGCCCGAACATACGACCAGGAACAATGGGCGAATGCTTTCGGTATTACTTCCCTTACAGCAAGAGTGGACCCGACAATAAGTGGAGCCCCATACCGCTACAAGTGGTTCCACGGAGAAGCAGCACCAGCTGATGATTCTCTAGGAGTCATAGATCCATGGCCAGCAACGTTCTATCCAATCCTTCAGGGCATCGGTCCAAACTTAACCTATGAAAACTGGAAAACAGCCTTAGACACTGCAGACCCAACCCCCCAAACCCTAACATCTGGGTCGTTCTCATGGGGAGTGACCGGTAGATGGCCAGCAGAACTCGAATACGACTTCTTCGGTGGCGATGATATAACCGTTTTCTGGTATGACCCGACCAAAGAAGGACTCGACGAAGCAGACACCCTAGCATCGGGAATGTATTTCTTCGCAGATGGAGGACAACGGTATCTCTTAGGCGAAATACCTGAAGAAGATATTGTTCTATTCGACAGGGCGACATCTTCCGATATTTACCTCGAATGGCCAGAAGGTGAAGCACCTAACTCATATGACCCTCTACCATATGGTGGATGACCAACTATAACCTCCATCCATGGAATGAAACGTTCCAATGGAGCGACGCTTCAACGCGGACGGGCTATCTCACTCAGGATCAGATAAACAAATACAATAATGATGGGTTCGTGTTGGTAGAAAAAGCCCTAGATGTATCGAAATTACAGGAAATCATCGAATCGATGGACCAATTGGCATCCGAAACTGATGCTTTTCTTCAAACCCTCGAGGGTAAACGACTTTCCATAGCAGAATCTGGCGCTATTCTTTTCGGAATTCATCCCTGCCTCAGGTCAGAAATGGTAAAACAATTCATCTCCCAACAGCCCTTTGCTGATATTTGTCATGACCTGATCGGCCCAGATGTCAGACTGTACTGGGATCAACTGGTCTACAAACAGACAGAGAAGCCCCGAAGGTTTCCTTGGCACCAAGATAACGGGTATGGATTTGTTGAACCCCAACAATACCTCACATGCTGGATTCCTCTNGTTGACGTTNATNTCGAAAATGGTTGCCCGTGGATAGTTCCCAAAGTGCATCAGAGAGGAACACTTTCCCATGAATATGTCGACCCTTTGGGCTACGAATGTTTTGACGACCATCCGGATGCTATTCCGGTTGAAGCCGAAGCAGGAAGCATTGTCATATTCTCATCGCTTACTCCCCATAAAACCGGCCCTAACGTTAGTGAGGAGATAAGAAAAGCGTACATCGTCCAATACGCGCCAGATGAGGCTCAATTGCTGCATGGCGAACCTCATGCGGGACCACCAGAATCCAAAGTTCTCGCAAATGAATCTGACCGCCAGTTTCCAATACTTATCGACGGTGCTGTTACTAGCTAGCCAGCTGTATAAATTGGGTCAGTCTGGTCTCTAGCGCTAGATGGCCACGTTCCAGTCATTTCCTCATCGATTTTCTCAACTTTTGTCCAATCTTTCCGAAGCGTACGTTTGTGGATTTTCCACTCACCTTCACGAAATGAACATTCGTCAATATATCTTCCGTTAAATGTGTGGAGAATTCGTCCATCGTCAGATTCCTGCACATGGTATGCGAGAACGTAAGCCTCAAGAACAGCAAGGCCCCCATCAATTTCTATTCGAATATTGGAAACGCGATGTTGAGTAGCAACAAACCTTTCTCTGAGAGACGGTATTGCATAAGATGCAAAGTCTTCAACGCTCATCGGATCAGGCCCATAATCACATAGCTGGGCGCCAGGATGGAAGGCAGACAGCACGAGGTCAGTGTCTAACCGGTCGATGCCTCGAGTGTAGGACAAGAGCCGGTCATGTATTTCTATCCGCGCGTCAACCAAATCTGGTTGTTCCATTCGGTATTACCCGCGAGCTTCTTGGATAGCAGACCACACTCTCTGAGGTGTTAGCGGCATATCTATGTGTTTAACGCCAAGGTGGGACACAGCGTTTATCACAGCATTATGGATCGCCGGCGTGGAACCAATGGTTCCTGATTCGCCGATTCCTTTGGCGCCAAGAGGGTTGCGAGGAGTTGGTGTCTCTGTATTGAAAGTCTCAAANGAAGGAAATTCGGCAGAGGAGGGGATAGCGTAGTCCATCAGATTTCCNGTAAGAGGATTTCCTTCCTCATCGTAGAATACTCCTTCGTACAACGCTTGAGCAGCGCCCTGAGCGATCCCTCCATGCTGCTGGCCAGTAACCATTAATGGATTAAGGATTTTTCCACAGTCATCAACCGCAATNTGGCGAACAAGTTCGACACCGCCAGTTTCGACATCTACCTCCACAACGGCGACGTGTGCGCCAAATGGGAAGGTCGCATCAGCGCCATCGAAATCTAGTTCATGCGTCAACCCAGGTTCCATTCCCTCAGGCCNTTTTGATTCATCATTCGAAGCCTGTGCTAAGTNNGCCCAGCTCACGACATTAGCCGGAACACCGGCTACATGAAGTCCGCCCTCGCCAACAGTAATATCATCAGCGCTTGCTTCAAGGAGNTGGGCGGCAAGATCTTTTGCCTTCTCAAGCACAGTTTCACTAGCGACATGAATGGCTGATCCNGCTGTTTGCAAAGACCGTGAGCCCATNGTNCCAGCTCCCCGTGGTACTTGCTCAGTATCAGATTGCACAAGACGTACCTTCTCCATTTCAATCCCTAGAATCTCTGAGATTATCATTGAGAAAGCCGTCAAATGGCCTTGGCCATGTGCGCTAGTTCCAACCGTCGCNGTCGCTGTTCCATCTTCGTGAACTTCAACAGCCCCATATTCAACATGAAGTCCGGTAGGGGCAGTGCACTCAACATATGCTGCAACACCGATACCCATCTGCGTACTACTATTTTCATCTCTGNGTTGTTTCTGCTGATCGAGCAGTTGGTCATAGCCTGANTCTTCTAACGCTCTATCTAACGCTAAGTCGTACTCTCCAGAGTCATAATTCATCCCNCCTAACGTAGTGAGTGGGAANGCATCAGNGGCTATGAGATTTTTCTTNCGAATTTCAACTGGGTCCATGCCAAGTTCATCAGCGGCTACATCCATAAGGCGTTCGAGTAGNTGAGTCGCTTCAGGCCGACCTGCACCACGGTAGGCGACAGTAGCAGTTGTGTTTGTTGCCGCAGCAAGAGCATGGAAACGTATCTTTGGAATTTCATAAACTCCTTGAATCATTAGTTGTGTATAGAAGGCAAGGAAACCTCCAATNCCGGGATATGCNCCGGCATCTTGAATGACCTTCGCATCGAAACTAGTGATTTTNCCCTCAGNGTCAAATCCCATTTTCCCTGTTAANACNCTGGCCCTACCGTGCCCGTTAGCGACCATATTTTCACTACGTAGTTCGGTCCATTTCAGCGGTCGTTGAAGCTGCATAGCAAGAATTGCAGTAGCNATATATTCAGCNGGCATCGCCGCTTTNGGACCNAATCCACCACCAACAGCTGGAGCAATAATNTGAAGGTTCTCTTNTTCGAGGCCAAGAAGCGGAGCTAGNCCCTCCCGAAATGCATGCGGGCTCTGGGTTGGCATCCATGTCGTCAGTTTCCCACCTTCTGGAATAGCTACAATTCCGTTAGCTTCTATTGGGACACCAGCGATACGTTGACTGACCATTTTGATTTCTGCAACATGATCTGACCCTTCTGTCGGGTCATCTCCTTCATGTTCTATTCCAGTTTCAAAACAAACATTTGACCCATGTTCTTCGAATAGAATCGGCGCATTTTCAGCTAGGGCCTCTTCAGGGTCAGTGACTGCGGGTAGCGGTTCAAAATCCATCCATATTTCAGCTGCCGCATCTGCAGCAATGCTTGCAGTCTCAGCTACAACTACCGCAATAATGTCGCCAACGAAACGAACTTTGTCAGTGGCTAGAAGCGGTCGGGAAAAAACTGGGGGAAACATAGCGAAACCCAATTGAGGGGGCATATCAATATCGTTTGCAGTCCAGACGCCTATGACTCCATCAATCTCTTTAGCGCTNGATGTCTCAATAGAGTTAATGGTCGCATGGGCCACTGAGGAACGCGCAAAATACACATACCCAAGGCCTTGCACCTCAATGTCATCAAAGTACTTTTCCGCCCCNATTAAAAGATCTGGGTCTTCTCTACGNAGCACAGCATTTCCGAGGAGGGAACCTTGAACGTCAGACATACTTTTCCCCTTTCATAGTCTTCTTACAGATTCTTACATTTTTCTTGGGAATGTTCGAGTCAAAACCAATCTTATTTTCTCAACAAACATAGGAAAGCATNAAAAAAGCTATTTTTGAAAATCGTTTTGTGAAACTGGTTTCTTNAATTCTCAGCAAGTATCGTAGCTACGTGGCTATACAGGAGGAAAGAACTGTGACGATGCGAGACGTTGAAGAAAGATCTCCTGGAGTAACGTATCAACAGCTTTTGGATGATGATACGCACCCTGTGCCCGATGTGCTCCGACTGGAATCTACAAAAAGTTTTGGACCTGATGAATTTCCAATAACTCGGTACACGACTCGCGAATGGCATGAGGCNGAAAAAGAAAAACTTTGGTCCCGAGTCTGGCAATATGCTTGTAGGGCCGATGAGATTCCTGAAGTTGGCGATTATTACGTCTANGAGATTGTTGGTAGAAGCTACATCGTCATGCGCAGTAGTCAAGAAGAAATAAAAGCCTACCCCAATGCCTGCCTGCATCGTGGTCGGCGANTAAAGGATTANGACGGTCGATGTTCAGAAATCCGATGCCCATTTCATGGCTTCGCATGGGAACTNGANGGNGAACTCAAAGNCGTNCCGGCAAAATGGGACTTCCCGCATGTTGAAGCNGAATCTTTTCACCTTCCAGAAGTTCAGGTAGGAACATGGGCAGGATTTGTTTTCATCAACCCCGACCCCAATGCAGAATCGCTTGAGGAATTCATCGGAGATCTTGATGACCATTTCCAAGTATGGGATCTAGAGCGACGCTACAAACAAGCTCATGTCGCCAAAATAATTCAAGCGAACTGGAAAATAGCCCAAGAAGCGTTTTGCGAAGCATTTCACGTAAATGCTACGCATCCTCAAATCATGGCATATCTTGGTGATACCAATTCTCAGGTTGATGTTTGGGATAACTTNGCTCGTGTTATTAGTCCTGGCGGAACACCTAGCCCACTACTTGAATATGATGTATCCGAAGATGATCAACTCCGAGCGATGTTGGACACCAGCTATGACAAAGAGTCCCCTATCGACATCCCTGAAGGAGCAACCATGCGGGCACACGCTGCCCAGATGTCACGAGATCGGTGGAGGCCAATGGCAGGTGATTGGGTTGACGAAATGTCTGACTCTGAGATGATGGACAGTATCGACTACACCTTATTTCCCAATTTTCACCCTTGGGGGGCGTTTAATCGTATCGTTTATAGATTCCGCCCTAATGGGGACGATCACCGAAGCTCAATCATGGAATGTATTTTCCTTGCCCCNTANCCTGANGGTNATAAACCCGAACCTGCCCCAATTCACTGGCTCAANGAAGATGANAAGTTCAGCGATGCTCCTGAACTCGATACTCTGGGGAAAGTCTTTGATCAAGACGTTTTCAATATGGGCAAAGTCCANCTTGGCTTGGAAACAACCCAAAAAACTGGTGTTGTGCTCAGCAATTACCAGGAATCGAAAGTCCGCTGGTTGCATCACAAGCTCACCGAATGGTGCGGGGAGGATGAGTAATGTCGCATGGCCTCATTCACCCATTCTCAAAGGCACTATACGTAAAAACAGCAGAAGGCAACATTGAAGTAAGCGATGGTGACCGCCAAGGACTTTTCCGCATTGACGGCTCTTGGATCGAAGGCGAATTACGTGAATGTGACCCCCAGTTGTGTGGCTGGGTNGGGGGACCACANATAGAAAACCATCGGGTCGGAAAAGTAGAAAAATGATNTANCCGGTTCCTTACCGGCAAGATTCACTGTAANAGGCGCGAATGGGCTTNCCTAANGACGTTCGNGTAGTCGAAACGATGATCGGCACCCGTGCCGGTGAGCTTGCAAAATTGAACTACACAAANCTCACTGGGATGAAAGACAAAGAAACTGAAGGTTTTAATTTTCCCGCTCAGTACATGTTCAAAGACGTTCCCTGGAGTGACCAGGCCAGAAAAGTTACCAACGAGCCTGAACCTCCTCAAGGAGCTGACCTGCTTCTCCCATATATGAATAAACACAACATACAAATAGCGATGGTCGGAGTAGGGCCCGGAGACGAGCGCTCCGCTGCTCGAGCAGCTATAGAGAATTACCCTGATCGTTTCATTGGATGCCACGAACCCGATCCAAACGACGTCATGGGTTCCATCCATGCGATCCGGAAACTCTTCCACGATGGGTACATTCGGGCAATTTCAGCCTTCCCAGCAGGGAGAGTCCCGCAAGTTCCAATCAACGACCCCAAAATGTACGCCCTCTACGCGACATGTGTCGAACTCGATATTCCAATTTTCTGTTGCGCCGGAATACCGGGACCACGAGTCCCATACCAAGCTCAACACGTCAAACTTATCGACGACGTCATGTACGACTTCCCTGACCTGCGCTTTGTCACTCGACATGGATGCGAACCATGGGAAGATCTCGCAGTAAAACTTATGTTGAAATGGCCAAACCTCCACTACTCAACGTCCGCATTCGCCCCGAAATACTACCCAACGCCGATCATCGACTACGCCAATACAAGAGGCGCCGACAAGATCATCTACGCCGGATACTTCCCGATGGGACTCCATATCGACACAATCTTCGAACAACTCCCGAACGTGCCATTCCGAGACCATGTATGGCCACAATTCCTTCGAGAGAACGCCATGAGAGTCCTCAAACTCGAGTCATAAAAATCTCATGCTCATCCTCCGCTTCGACTTCCGACTCAAACCAGATAGCCCAACAACAATGCAGGAGCTCTACAGCACGGCATTAGACATGTGCCAATGGGGCGAACGAAACAACGCTGCAACCGCAATGTTCTCAGAACACCACAGTTCCCCAGATGGCTATCTGCCATCCCCGATCATCATGGCGGCAGCTGCAGCCGCACGAACAGAAACGCTTACATTCAACGTAGGTGCCCTGCTGCTTCTCATGTACGACCCCATAAAACTCGCCGAAGATATCGCCGTACTAGACCACCTCAGCAGCGGAAGAATCGGATACACAATAGGGCTCGGATACAGAGAAGAAGAATACGCAATGTTCGGCATTGACCCGAAGCGACGAGGCAAAGAAATCGAAGAACGAATCCACGCCCTCCGAAACGCCCTAACCGGCGAACTCTTCGAATGGCAGGGGCGAAAAATCCAGGTACAGCCAAAACCAGCCACTCCGGGAGGCCCCATCATCGCTTACGGTGGCGGCAGCAAAGCAGCCGCTGAACGAGCTGCACGTCTAGGGATGATGTTCTTCCCACAAACAGCCGACCCTGCAATGGCAGCCTTCTACGACGCAGAAGCGAAAAAGGTAGGAAACCCAGCCGGTATGACTATGGGGCCAGAAGAAGGAGCCCCCACAACCGTCTTTGTCACAGAAAACCTTGATCAAGGGTGGGCCCAATATGGGCCGTATATGCTTCACGACGCGACCTCATATAGAGAATGGATGGGAGAAGATAACAACTCTGCCAGTCTTAGCCAAGCATCGACAATTCATGAACTNCGAGATGAAAACGGGCCATATAGGATCGTCACCCCCGAAGAAGCAGTTGCACTCATCANNCAGNACCACCGACTATCCCTCCAACCCCTATGCGGTGGGATACCTCCAAATTTAGCATGGCCNTCACTGGAATTAATTGANAAACAAGTACTTCCGAACATTNNTTGANCAACTCTTTATGGCCCTACCCCTTCGAAGCGGAAATATCTTGTAATATCAATNNGTTGTCCAGTTTCCATGAAAGGAAGCAATGAAAAAAATACTCTTACCTCTATTAGCATCCCTATTCCTCATACCCGCGTGCGGCGGCGGCGACTCTGATGATGGCCTCGAAGCCATAGCTGACGCTATTGAATCACAGATCGAAAACGACGCAGAAGGAGCAGACTTTCTCATAGGTAAAGGTGCGTGTATCGCTGAGAGCGCTATAGCTTATGGAGCTGAAGAACTCGAAAAGAATGGAATAACTCTTGAAACAATCGATGACGACATAGAGACCCTCCCCGAAGGAGGTCAAGAAATAGTGATCAACTCCACACTTGACTGCCTCACAGCTTCCGATGTAGCAGAAGGAATAATGCAAGGAGCAGCGGAAGATGGCGATGAGATCTCTATGGAGGCCGCTTTATGTTACGCCGAAAACATGTCCAGAGAAGAATGGCGAGTGATTGTTAGTAGTGACCAAGATTCAGATGAAGCAGGTGCAATATTCCTTGGATTAATAGGGGACTGCCCACAATTATTAGTCGAATTATTTATGGATGATATGGGAATAGATCGAAGCACTGCTGAATGTGCTGTAGAAGCACTATCTGGACCGCTCTTNTCATCNCTAGCNTCNGTGGNNGAAGGCGAAGAACCCGNCATGGANGACCTCGGAGAACTANTTGAGGCGTTTATAGGNTGNGGTGTTGACCCAGAAATGATGGGGTANTANAACNTCACCCACGTTCAGGATACTGANNCTANAAAAGNAATGGGGCTAGCCGGTCCAAACTAGAGTCNTCGAAAGGGCTAAGNTGNGCCCGAGAAATTCCCTGCTCAGCGAGCCACCCCAACCCATCAGCAACCTTTTCAGGGCTCCCAAAAAATCGGCTGTAAAGGCCATCACCCATTTTCGCCTCTATGCCTTTGGTGAAATCATCAGTTCCAGCGTTGCAGAGAACAAACATCCCCAATTCAACATCCGGACGAATATCTCGAACCTTTTCGATCATCGACAAAAGGTGATCCTCTGGTACTTCTGCCAAAATACCCATGTCCAATTTCCCGCCGCGTGTGGAAGCGCTTGAAGCCTTAATCTCGACTCTGTCCAGAAAGGGAGTNACTTCTCGGACTGTTCGCGGGCCACCAACTGACCCGATTAGCACTGGAGCATCATCACCAAGAGGACCTAAATTTTTTGTATCCACTTGGTAGTACTTNCCGCTAAAGGAACAGGTACCTTCTGTCAGCAAAGAACGAACAATTTGGATTGCCTCGATGTACATTCCAGCCCTATCGCGGGGGACAGGATATTCCATACCAGCATCGACGACTTCTCCCTCAGCCCAGCCGGCACCCAAACCAAGCTCAAATCGGCCATCAGAGACCTTATGTAAAAGAAGAGCGGCTTGAGCGACCTCTACGGGAGACCGCAACAGATTATTAACGAACGACGTAGTAACTTTCACTCGGCTAGTAGCTGACGCTATAGCAGTCGTTGCGACCCAGACATGGGGGAACGGCCGNTGATCCGTATAGAAATGATCAGCTACTGAAAGAACATGCCANCCCTCATCTTCACGTTGACGAGCCCACTCACCGGGTTTNACAGTGACNTCCATAAGGTTCACTACATATTCCATATAGATCATCCTAGCTACAAGAGACACGCTAAACGTAGCCGCCGTNCCCTAATCCTGTACTTACTGGCCTCTTGCCTTCTCTAACGCCGCTTGTATTCTGAATTCGGCCGCTAGTTGACGCAGGTACATCTCCTCATACAGGNCATCAAGCACAGCTTGCTTTTGCTTCGCTTTAAATAATTGATCAAGCAGTTTGTCGATCTTAGGCTCGATCACTTTTCCCCCATTTCCGCTGCGAACCCGATTCGACGCAGACGGCGAAAACATCCCTCGCTGGAGCTCCGGTACGTTCGGCAATTTCAAAAATAGTCGCACGCTTGTCATCGGAGAGAGCGAATAGAATACGAGAACGAGTATCAGATTCCATCTCGTTACTATGGCAGCAGGCTATGACATTGTCTGACATGGCATACAAAAGCTTCCGCCACGCTAAAACTTGAAGGGGTGATTCTGTAAATTAGANGAGTCTCGTTGGAACAGCTTCGTAGGTATGGTTGAATCAGATTATGGAGAAATACACCAAGAGGAAGANATTAAGCGCGCTGGCTCTATCCTTCATGCTGCTTTTTCTCGGAGCAGAAAGGCTCTCTGCTCATACTTCATTGCTGGACTCTTCCCCAGAGCGAGGAAANAGTGTGTCAGGACTCCAAGAAATAGAACTCACCTTTGCCNGTGGANTGATCAACGACGGTAAAGCAAAAATTACGCTTACTACAATCCGCGATGGGAAAGAAATACCCATCGGTGAAACGATTTTCGTTTCGGATTTCATCCTCCGAGCTGATGTTCCAACAGATCTCAAACCAGGGCAATATGTAGTTCGCTATAGAGTCACCTCCCTTGATGGCGACCTCAACGACGGTGGCTATAGCTTTGAACTGTTAGCTTCAAAAGGCAACGATGCTATATGGATAGTTCTGGNCGTCGGCATTTTCACTATNGCTGCTGTTTTAGCAGTACTAAAAAAGAANCCAAAGAAGGAGAAAGAATGAGCTCGCCAAGAATTCCACCACTTGACGTTCCATCACTTAACGATGAAGCTAAAAACGTCCTTGAACCGATCTTAGAAGCAGGACGACCCTGGAATATATTCCTTACCCTGGCCCAGCATCCCGACCTTGCTCGACGATGGCTAGTCTTCTCAAACCATGTCCTATTTAAATCCACTATCCCAGCACGTGAACGTGAGATCGCTATTCTTCGAACAGGGTGGCTGTGCCAATCAGAATATGAGTGGGCGCAACATGAACTCATAGGNGNCGAAGCAGGCCTAACCCAAGAAGAAATCGAACGCATCAAAGAAGGNCCAAATGCTAAATGGGGCACACTNGATGCACTCATTATCAACGCAGCCGACGAGCTATTTGAAGAAAAGAAAATTAGNGATACCACGTGGGAGGGNCTTAAGTCATACTGGGACGATCAACAAATGATGGATCTAGTTTTCGCAGTAGGCCAGTACACGCTGGTCTCCATGGCTTTGCGCACCTTTGAGGTTCCACTAGATGATTTCCTCACCGGATGGGATGAAACATGATTAAGGGCAGATTCTGGCCTTAATATAGGGTCAGAAGACAAGCCAGACCTAGACAAATGTCTATGAGGTTGCAATGAAATACATTTTAGGTTTACCGACAGACCAGGTTCAGCTAATTGAAGAATTCGGTACAGCAGAAGCTATCGCTGAAATATCGTCAAAGGCAGAAACGTTCGGCTACCACGGGGTTTTTGTGACAGACCACCCAATCCCCCCAGCTTCGTTCATATCAGCCGGCGGACACCACACCCTTGATCCAATGGTCGTCCTTGCAGCAGCTGCAACAGCTACCAANGGGTTAAAAATATTGACCAATCTATTGATCGTCGCCTACCGAAACCCTTTCCTCGCTGCAAAATCCATCGCAACTCTTGACAACATTTCCAACGGGCGGCTGATACTGGGTGTCGGCGCTGGATATCTTAAAGAAGAGTTCGAAGCAGCCGGTGTTCCTTTCGAAAATCGAGGTGAAATCCTAAACAACCACCTAGAAACAATGCAGCAGGTATGGTCCGGAGAACCTGTATCAATTGAGGGNGATAGNTATGAAGCCAAAGAAGTCGTAGCNCTTCCAAAGCCAACTAAACAGTCCGGTCAGNATTCACCCCCGATATGGGTCGGCGGAAACTCAAGCAACGCAATCGACCGGGTTNTCCGCTTCGGTCAAGGNTGGATTCCAATGCCAACGCCAAAAGGCGTCGACAAGTTTGTGAAAACCAGTCCAATTACTGATCTTGACTCCCTCGAAAAGCGCATCAACTCCCTTATGGACAAATGGAATCAAAATAGGAGAGCAGGAAAGCCCAATATCGCTATTGGCCCTTGGGATGCGGGGCATTTCGGCACAAACAGCTGGGACCCTGAAACGTATTCGACCCGCATTAACCAATTAACCGGCCTCGGTGTTACACATGTTCCAATAATGCTTAGCGGTTTAGGTAGCTACTCTGGCTCTACTCGAGCGGGATTCCTCGAACGTGTTGAGAGGTTTGCAGAATTCGCTGGACTACTGGGGTAGGGATTCCTAGAAGAACTCGTTTACGCAGGCGTCCCATGAAGATCGATTAAGTCCCAGAGTGCGTCAACATGGTGCCGTTCGGTCCAGGTTGATCCAATGGAAACTCGAATAAATTGCATGTCATCGATCGTTGAAGGCGTCACGTACGCAGTCCCACTCGCATTGACCGCATCAGCCAAAGATTTGGTCAAATTATTTCCCCCAACATGGCGGAAACACACCAAAGCGAGGGTACGTGGAGCGGTCACTTCAAAGCGGCCATCTGCCTGTATTCGATCTTCAAGCTCTTTCGCCCAATCCACATGGGATCTCACGAAATCACGTAATTTTTCAGCGCCGTATGACCGAAGCACAAACCACAATTTTAAAGCTCGGAAACGTCGCCCGAGCGGAACATGCCAATCTCGGTAGTCAATAGCTGCCGGATCTCCCGATGATTCATTTTTTAAATACGCAGGAAGAATACTTAGCGCATCAATTAATTTTGAACGGTCTGCTGCCCAAAAAACAGAACAATCAAAATTTGTTAATAGCCATTTATGCGGATTGAACGTATAGCTATCGACAAGCTCAACTCCATCTTGAAGATTCCGGAACTCAGGGCAGATCATGGCGCTACCTGCGTATGCTGCATCAGCATGGTGCCACATGCCATGGTCNTTGGCGACNGCAGCTATCGGACGAATCGGGTCCATAGCGGTTGTGCTAGTAGTCCCAACCGCCGAACAGACCCAGGTAGGAACTAGTCCAGAAGCTAAATCCGCTTCTACCTGATCTTCCAAAGCATTGACATCTAGAGCAAAAGATTCATCTACTCGAATGGAGCGAATATGGCGGTAGCCNGCGATTCTTGCCCCCTTCTCAATTGAGGAATGGGCCTGCTCGGACCCATATGCCACCAAAGAATCTGTAGCGTGTCCAGCCTCCACGGCGTGATGTCTCGCAATAGCTAACGAAAGGTGTGTTGAATCAGAAGCACTCATTTGGAGGACACCACCGCCTGGCCCAGTATCAATCCGCCAAGTCGATGGAAGACCGAGAAGATCCACGAGCCAATCAAGGACAGTATTCTCGATCTCAGTTGGCGATGGAGCCGTAGACCACATCATTCCCTGAGTAGCAAGTCCTGCAGCCACAAACTCTCCTAGAACAGAGACAGGCGAAACTCCAGAAGGAAAAAACGCAAACCAGCCAGGATGCTGCCAGTGGGCCATTCCCGGCATTACGACCCGATCAAGGTCAGCAATAATATCGCTCATGTCCTCAGCTTGCTCTGGAGCCACATCTGGAAGCATGGCACGTATATCACCCGGAGTAATTTCAGGAAGAATCCGTTGACTCTCAATATTTGAGAAATATTCAGCTAGCCAATCAACGAGCTGATATCCATAGTTTCGAAAATCTTCGATTGGAAGGTGCGGAGAGTTTTCTGTATTACTCATTTTTTCCTCCTGTTAAAGGAGCGTATGTTGCCCCGAGCACACCTTCAAAGCTACTAGGAGAAATAGCTACTTCCAGACCACGTTTGCCGCCACTAACAAAAACCTCACTGTAAAGCAGCGCTGAATCATCAACGAATGTCCTATGTGGGCGGACCTGCCCAAAGGGAGAAATACCTCCTACTACGTAGCCGGTTCTGCGTTCAGCTACCGAAACGTCAGCCATCTTCGCCTTTTTCACGCCAGCAACCTTCGATAGAGCTTTTAAATCCAATAAAGAGGTCACCGGAACAACCGCAACAACAATCTCACCGCTCTGAAGCTCGGCCAGAAGCGTCTTGAAGACATGTAACGGATTCAGCCCAAGTTGATCTGCAGCCTCATTCCCATAGTTCTCAGCTGCTGCATTATGGGCATACTCAAGGATACGAAATTCTTGTTCATCTGCAGATAAGGCATCGATGGCTGGAGTCACTTAAAGATACTAACTCGAAATAACTTGGAGCCTGAATTGCCTGTCGGAACACCGATGCCGAAAAGCCCAGCTAGGGCAAGTCTTACAACAACAATGGAACTACAACTGAAGCCACCATCATGCACACAACAACCGCAGCAATCATCCGAATCCCAAAAGCCCTTTTTGCCATGTTCCAAGTTTAGAAGAGGTAAAACTAGATGAGGGACTTAGCTAACAAAGCTATTCGAGCGCCATATCAATACAAAACGCGTAACGGATGGGTACGCTTTGAGTGTGGATTTAGCTATTTCAGGTCGCAAGGCTCTTGTTGCCGCCTCATCAGCAGGCTTAGGATATGCAACTGCTGCTGCCTTGGGACAAGCAGGATGTCTCGTTGTCATCTCTGGTAGGAATGAGGAACGCCTACACGAAGCGGCAACTTCAATTCCAAACAGCATCCCAATTATCAGCGATGTCTCAACTGTCGATGGCGCAACTAGTCTCATCGAAGATGCAGAAAAAGCCTTCGGCTCTGGTATTGATATTCTTGTTACTAACGCTGGGGGCCCACCTCCTGGCGATTTTGCTAGCACTGAAGTCGATGCCTACAGCTCGGCGCTTGATCTGAACCTGATGTCGGTAATTGCAATGTGTAAAGCTTCTGTGCCGGGCATGCAGGAACGAAAATGGGGACGGGTGTTAGCGATTACTTCCATTTCTGTTCGTCAGCCAATTCCCAATATCATGCTGTCCAATACGGCACGAGCAGGAGCAACTGGATTTTTAAAGACGCTAGCTCTAGAAGTTGCTAAGGATGGAGTCACCGTAAACTCCATTCAGCCAGGCTTTCACGCAACTGATCGCGTAACAAGCATTTACGGCGATGCAGACCTTAATGAACTCGCAAAGACGGTCCCTGCAGGAAAAATAGGAAAGGCTGAGGACTTTGGTCAAGTAGCTGCTTTCCTCTGCTCAGAGCAGGCCGGATATATCACCGGAGCTGCTTTGCCTGTCGCAGGAGGNACCTACAGAGGGCTNCAGTAACTGCAAAACAATTCCCTCCCTTAGCTTCTTGCAGGAAGCAGATCTAAGCTAAAGCTCATGGTAGAACCAGATGNGCGAACAATCCCCGACATAGTCGAACAGGCTGCGAATCTCTTCGGATCTGCACAAGCACTCGTAGACGGAGATATAGATTGGAGCTTTAATGATCTTCACTTCCAGATTCGAGAAATGGCTCAAGCGCTTATTTCACACGGTGTAGAACATGGAGAAAGAGTCGGAATTTGGGCCCCGAATACATGGGAGTGGGTCGTAGCAGCTCTTGGGGTCCATCAGATTGGAGGCGTACTAGTTCCCATCAACACACGATTTAAAGGTAAGGAAGCAAGCTACGTTCTCAAGCGCGCCAACGTAAAGCGCCTATTCACCGTCACCGACTTTCTTGATACAAACTACGTCAACCTTCTGCACGATGCTCAAGACCTAGGGGCTTTAAACGAAATCATCGTTATGCGAGGTCGACCTCAAAAAGGCACGACTACCATGGCCGAGTTTCTCAATAGTTCAGATTTGACCGATGAAACTACCTATCAAGAACGAAGAAACCGCGTTTCCGGAAATGATCTTTGCCATATCATGTTTACTTCGGGGACGACAGGGCTNCCGAAAGGAGCAATGNTGACACATTCAGCNGTGACCCGAGGGTATAACGACTGGGCCGANATAGTTGGGCTCCAAGCTGGAGATAGATACCTGATAGTAAATCCCTTTTTCCATTCTTTCGGGCTAAACGCAGGTATTCTCGCGTGNCTGATGAAGGGCGCTTGCATGCTCCCTCATCCTGTTTTCGATGTAGCCGAAGTAATGGACCGAGTCCCTATCGATCGAATTTCAATGCTTCCAGGGCCGCCAGCAATCTACCAGACAATACTTAATCACCCTGATTTAGAAAATTTCGACATGTCAACCTTACGTCTTGCAGTTACGGGAGCAGCTGTCATTCCAGTAGAAATGATTGTTCAGATGCGAGAGAAACTAGGCTTTGAAAAAGTTGTGACAGGCTATGGGTTGACTGAAGGATCTGGGCTGGCAACCATGTGCCGCCACGATGACGACCCAGCGACAATAGCAAAAACCTCCGGCCGGGCAATGCCAGGGATGGAAGTCAAAATCNTTAATGAACAGAATGAGGAAGTTTCAAGAGGGAACCCAGGAGAAATTATCGTGCGCGGGTACAACATCATGAGAGGATATCTCGATGACCCCGAGCAAACGGCTCAGGCGATCAATGATGAAGGGTGGCTACACACTGGCGACATAGGAGTTATGGACCATGAAGGCAACATTTCAATAACTGACAGAAAAAAAGATATGTACATCAACGGAGGTTTTAACGTTTACCCCGCAGAAGTCGAATCCCTCATGCTTGCCCATCCAGATATCGGACAGGTCTCTGTAGTTGGCGTCTCTGACCAGCGAATGGGCGAAGTAGGCTGCGCCTTTGTTGTCCCAGCAACAGGAAGGCAACCTGACCCCGAAGAAATCATTGGATGGTGCCGAAATGAAATGGCAAACTATAAATGCCCGAGGCACATTCAATTCATTGAAACGCTGCCATTAAACGCCTCTGGGAAAGTACTAAAGTACGAACTGCGTGAAAAAGCGAAAAAACTGACGGAGTCAACGTAATGCAGGCCGTAGTTCTTGAAGGATACGGAGAAGTCGATGTCCTCACAATCCAAGAGATCCCCCTTCCAGAACCAGGGCCAACCGAAGTCCGAGTAAAAGTCGCTGCCACCGCACTTAATCGTGCAGATCTTCTGCAAAGAAGAGGCCTATACCCAGGGCCAGAGGCAGAATATGAAATACCCGGCATTGAATTTTCCGGAATTATTGAATCTTCGGGCGAAGCTGCAAACAGGTACCCTATCGGAACTAAAGTCATGGGCATTGTCAGCGGTGGAGGTTATGCAGAATACCTTGTCGCCGATGAAAGACAAATTATCCCAATTCCAGAAGGAATCGCAGTTGTCGAAGCAGCGTCAATTCCAGAAGTATGGATTACCGCCTTCGATGCGTTGATGGATAAGGGAAACTTGAAGACAGGCCATAAATGCTTAATTCACGCTGGCGGTTCGGGAGTTGGAACAGCTGGAATTCAAATAGCAAAAGAGTTAGGGGCACAAGTCGCAGTAACAGCTTCGGCTTCAAAATTAGAGACATGTAAACAACTCGGCGCTGACCTAGCCGTCGACTACCACGCACAAGATTTTGTCGACGAAGTAAAAAAATGGCTCGAATCAACTGGGAAAATCGGAGTCGATATGATCCTTGACGTGGTAGGCGGCGACTACTTAGAAAGAAACTTTCGTTGCATAGCTTCCCAAGGCACAATTGTCCAGGTTGGAGCAATGGGGGGCGGGAAAGCCAACATCAATCTG
>PAEG01000054.1 GCA_002703045.1 Acidimicrobiaceae bacterium | reverse complement strand
TCCCAAAAGTCAGGGCCAAAGCGAAGGTCAAAGCATATGAAAAAACTACACCTGACACCCTCTACCTCGACAGTGAGAGGGGCAGAGCCTCCAACATAGTGTTTGTCTTCCCCCGCATACCCAAATAGGTGTTTCTTCTCGTATCTCAGAGTATTTCCATCCGGATCAGCAAGCACCAAAGAATTATGGGGGAGATCATTGTCTCTAGAAAGAATTGGCACTGATCCGCAAATCCATACACCTAGCTCAGTTGCCTGTTGAACAAGAAATTGGGTGCTGGCGCCATCTAAGGCTTCACTAATGTGTTTTGTGTTCATTGAGAANCCANTNCTNAACAGCTCTGAANGANCTATCAAGCGNGCNCCATCTCCAGCAGCCTNNTCAATTAACGGAGNAAGAAGGGAGAANTTCTTCTCNGGTTGTTCCCAGNCAATGTCATGCTGGATAGCAGCGACCTTCATCGTGACTCCTNGATNGTCCAGTCANTTACATCTGACAGCCTATTAACTGCTTCNTCAAGGACCTCCATTCTTTTACANAACGCGAAACGGACTANATGGCGCCCCTCNTCTTTATTGTCATAAAACACAACATTNGGTACAGCAACCACTCCACATCGTTCAGGGAGTGCAGTGCAGAAACTCTTACCGTCAGTGGCTCCTAACGGGCGGATATCTGCAGTAACGAAATAAGTTCCAGATGGCGGGAAAACTGTGAAACCAGCAGCAGTTAAACCTCCCATNAGGCAGTCGCGTTTTTGGCGCATGTCAGCAACAAANTCCTCGAAGTATGTGAGGGGTAAATTTAAGGCGGTTACTATGGCATGCTGNAAGGGGGCTCCGTTAACGAAGGTAAGAAATTGTTTCGCTGTGCGAACCGTTTCTAACAAGGCCGGTTGAGCGCACACCCACCCGATTTTCCACCCTGTGAAGCTAAATGTCTTCCCCGCAGATGAGATTTGTACAGTGCGGTCGCGCATTCCGGGAAATCGGATTAATGGTGTGTGTGCTCCTTCGAAGACGAGATGTTCATAAACTTCGTCACAGATAGCGAGAAGGTTGCGTTCATTACACAAGTCAGCGATAAATTGAAGCTCATCGCTGGAGAAAACCTTTCCTGTGGGATTATGCGGCGAATTTAAAAGAATTGCCTTAGTCTGGGGTCCGATCGCGTTTTTAAGTTCTTCTGGGTCGAAACTGTAATCTGGAGCTCGGAGGGTCACCACCTTGCGAATCCCTCCCGCCAGTGCAATAGAGGCAGCGTATGAATCATAATACGGCTCGAACGTGACAATTTCATCGCCTGGTTCACAAATGGATAACAGCGTGGCCGCTATAGCTTCAGTAGCTCCTGCCGTAATGAGCACTTCACTATTGGGATCAAAATTTATGCCATAGAAACGTTCTTGATGTTTAGCAACAGCATTACGAAGTTCAGGGATACCCAACCCTGGTGGGTATTGATTAAACCCGTCTCGTATAGCTTTAACGGCGGCTTCAGCAATTTCAGAAGGTCCATCGGTATCGGGGAAACCTTGNCCCAGNTTTATCGCNCCCGTTNTGACAGCAAGAGCTGACATCTCGGCGAAAATTGTTTCGCCNAATTCGCGTAACGGCTCTTTAATATATGGATCTCCAGGGTGGGTCACGTCAAATAGGGTAGTGGACTTTAGTTCATCTCGATAGCAGGACTTAAGGACGAATGAATTTTGTTCGCATATCTTCNATTCTTTCCCACGAATGACACTTTTTCGAATGGTCATTCACCATTCCTANTGCCTGCATAAACGAATAGATTGTTGTTGGTCCCACCCAAGACCACCCTCGTGCCTTTAAATCCTTACTTAGGGCTTCCGATGTAGCTGATAGAGATCGATTTGACTCACCCTTCTTTGTTTCTTCCTCGGGTTCCCATGACCATAGATAGCTAGCAAGCGAACCCTTTTCATCTATAATCTCGATTGCTCTTTGAGCATTATTTACCGTGGCCTGGATCTTTCCTTTATGTCGGATGATTCCCTCATCATTGATAAGTCTTTGAAAGTCTTTCCCATCAAATCCGGCAACCTTTTCAATATTGAATTTGTTGAAAGCTTGACGAAAGTTCTTTCTCTTTCGGAGAATCGTTATCCAAGAAAGCCCCGACTGGAAGCCTTCGAGACAGATTCTTTCAAACAGGCCATCGTCATCTCCTACCGGAACTCCCCATTCAGTGTCATGATATTCCATGTAGNATTCATCCATCCCCGGCCAGAGACACCGNACCATNCCATCATCCGNAACACCTANCNGATCTGCCATATCACAACATACCTCATCATTTGCAGGCTTCGCTNTGCCGATCACTTATAGAAATCAGGCACTAGTTTGCGTCAGGTCCTCACATCGAACTAGAGATATAANNATGGCTTTGAGTATTCCTGAATCCTTAAATGATTTTGACGCAGAGTGGCTCNCTCAAGCACTNANTGCATCAGGAGTTACCTCGTCAGTGGTGGCGGATGTTGCGACTGAACGGATAGCGATTGGTGAAGGCTTCCTTGGAGAATTAGCGCGACTCCACCTGACATATGAAAC
This sequence comes from Acidimicrobiaceae bacterium, assembly GCA_002703045.1. Taxonomy (GTDB): domain Bacteria; phylum Actinomycetota; class Acidimicrobiia; order Acidimicrobiales; family UBA8592; genus UBA8592. Next base: position 19,436 of record PAEG01000054.1, on the reverse strand, counting down.
TGATGAGAGTGGACCACAAACAGTAATAGCCAAGATTCCAACAACTGATGGAGCTCTCAAACCACTTGGAGTCATGCTTGGTGTATATGAACGAGAAGCACTTTTTTACACTCATGTCGCGCCAAAAGTTTCTATTCGTAAACCGGACGTGTATTTCAACGGAAATAACCCCGAGTCTGAGCGGTATGCTCTTCTTCTAGAGGATGTTGGACACTACCGGTCCGGAGATCATCTACTGGGTGCAAGCCTAGAAGATGCTATGGCAGTAATCGATACGGCTGCACAAATTCATTCACGCTGGTGGGATAGCAAAGAACTCATCGACATGGAGTGGGTTCCNCCTCTCGATAGTCCCATTAATATGGGGCTTCAAGGACTGTACGAGGCTTCGTGGTCAACAGTGATGGACCAGTACGGGCACCTCTATCCAGATTGGCTTCCGGAGAAACTTGAATCGTTCATTCCAGAAATTTCTCAGTGGCTGGTGAGTTGGGCAGAAAGGAGCAGGACTCTCACGCACAATGACTTTCGACTAGATAATCTTCTCTTCGATGACAAGGCGGATGGTCTTCCTGAAGTGATCGTATTAGATTTCCAGCTTGTCGGTAGAGGAGATGGTTCNGGTGACCTTTCCCCGTTTTTGGGTTGTAATCTNGACGTTGATCTTCGGCGGAATTCTGAAATTGACTTGCTTCGCCGGTACCANGATGCGATGCATGNCCGTGAAACAGGATTTGAAACATTCGATGAGCTTGTAGANCAAATAGACACTGCACACTTGTTCTGGCTTGTGAACTGGGGAAACACCGCAGTGATGGCTGACCAGCCCAATGAACGCGCATCCAAACTTTTCACTGCGATTCTAGAACGAAGCATCGCCGCAGTTGTAGATCGCGATAGCGTTCAATACATCGGTTCGATGGGCAAGTAAAGCTAGGCTAAAAGAAGGCGAGTGGAGGATCAAATGGGTAGCTTGCACCAGCAAGCAATTGAGATTATCAAGTCCAAAGGACTNAAAAGGCTTGAGNAGCCTATCCAATTGGCTTCAGGTGCGATGAGNCANGATTTCGTTGATGGCAAACTGGCTACAGCACACTTTGATGACCTNGAAATNGCAAGNCGGGCAATAGTTGANGGAATNNTACTTCAAGGTGTTGAATTNGANGTTGTTGGNGGCCCNACCCTTGGNGCNGATGCCTTNACNATAGGAATAGCNGGAATTCAACGNTGNNGATGGTTCTTTGTTCGCAAGAAACCAAAGGGGCGCGGAACAAACAAACTCATTGAAGGTTCANCGATAGGGGACGGCGATCGATGCTTAGTAGTTGAAGATGCNATAACAACNGGAGGTTCACTCCTTAAAGCAATTGANGCAGTTGAAGCGACNGGNGCAAAAGTTGTCGCAGTCTCAACACTTGTTGATCGAGGGGAAATAGCGAGACCGCTCATAGAAAGTCGAGAAATTCTTTATTATCCGCTAGCGACGTATCTGGATTTNGGGATAGAGCCAGTAGAGNTNCCTAGTTGACATGAACTTCGNAGATGCTAAACAGNTCANNAGANGGCATTAANTNAAGGGGTGNTATGTCCNAGACGCTTCACCAAAAAGAAGATNTAGAGATTCTTGCTTCGGAAGACCCTGGNATCGGNCTGCCAGGGAGAGTAAAACTTCCNGGATANTCCCGCACAATGGGNCCTCAAACACATCTCTTCGCAGAGCGCGAGCGCCTACAAGGATTAAAGTGGCAACATTTCGACGTTCAACAACTTTCACCCACTGTTGGAGCGGAGCTCATTGGTGTGGATTTAACTCAGGAACTTCCCCAACAAGTGATTGACGAAATTCAACAAGCCTTGTGGGATTACAAGGTAATCTTTTTTAGAGATCAGCTAATCACTTCAGAACAGCATGTTAACTTTGCTAGCCGATTCGGGGAGTTAGAGATCCACCCATTTCTACCTCCTAACACCGAAACTCCAGAATTGGTCAGATTTGAAAAAAATGATAAGGCTGGCGGATATGAGAACCAGTGGCATCATGATGTCACCTGGAGAAGTACGCCTTCTCGAGGAGCGATTCTTCGAGCAGTCGAAGTCCCTCCGGTAGGTGGAGATACGCTTTTTGTAGATGCTCATGCGGCCTATGGGGGGTTGGATCAAGAAACGAAAGACCTTATCGATGATCTGGCTGCTACCCATGATTTTTTCAGAGCTTTCGCTCGCCAGGTCCCTGATGAGAAAAAGAAAGAGATACGAGAGCAGTATCCGATTGTTGAACANCCGGTAGTTATTAACCACTACCAGACAGGGAAACCCCTGCTATATGTGAACAGGATATTTGTGAGTGGCATAAAGGGCTGGGAACAAAAGCCAAGTTTTGAACTTCTGGATCTTCTTTGTCGGGAGTTTGAGGTNCTTGAGTACTCTTGCCGTTTTAGGTGGGAACCCAATTCCATAGCGTTTTGGGACAATCAAGCAGTCCAACACTATGCAACCAGTGACTATTCTCCTCATAGGCGAGTTATGGAGCGAGCAAGTATTAAGGGAACTCAACCCGCACGAGGGTAAGTCCACCTTTAGCTGCAATAGTTTTGTAGCTCAGAAACTACATCCCTCCATGTTTGGAAATTGGTTTGATGGACGTATCGTAAGTAGAGAGTTTTAGGGCTCTAATATGCCCCACGAACTTATTAATCAAAAATTTTTTTAGTGTGCAAGGAGTGCGCAGATATGAATTTGCATCCACGGGAGGACCGGATTGTTGTCCGGCCCGGAGAATCAGAGGAGACTACGGCAAGTGGTCTTGTAATACCAGACACAGCCAAGGAAAAACCACAACAAGGTGAAGTACTAGCCGTTGGACCTGGAAAACGATCCGAACAGACAGGTGAACTAATCTCAGTTGATGTAGAGGTTGGAGATACCGTTGTCTACGCAAAGTACGGAGGCACCGAAATTTCTAGCGGTGGCGAAGAACTTTTGATCCTGTCAGCCCGCGACGTGCTCGCAATAGTGAAGTAGGAAACATGTCAAAAATACTTAAATTCGACGAAGATGCCCGACGAAAGCTTGAAGCAGGAGTAAATCATCTTGCTGATGCTGTAAAGGTCACACTCGGACCTAAAGGGCGAAATGTTGTGCTCGATAAGAAGTTCGGTGCACCAACCATTACCAATGACGGTGTCTCTATTGCCCGCGAGGTAGAACTTGAGGACCCATTTGAAAANATGGGCGCCCAGCTAGTGAAAGAGGTCGCTACAAAAACCAATGATGTTGCTGGTGATGGAACAACAACTGCAACTGTTCTTGCACAAGCCATGGTTAAAGAAGGTCTAAGAAACGTAGCTGCTGGAGCGAACCCAATGGTTCTCAAAAAAGGTATCCAAGCTGCAGTAGACGCNGCTGTGGATTCAATTGGTGAGCAAGCTCAGCAGGTAGCTGACTCTAAAGATCAGATTGCNAACGTTGCTTCCATATCTGCAGCTGATGAAACAGTTGGAGAAATTATCGCCGAAGCGATCGACAAGGTAGGTAAAGACGGAGTCGTNACTGTAGAGGAGTCCAACACATTCGGTATGGATCTCGACTTCACAGAAGGTATGCAGTTCGATAAAGGTTACCTTTCACCATATTTCGTCACTGATCCTGAGCGGCAAGAAGCTGTTCTCGAAGAGCCATATATTCTTTTGACACAGGGCAAAATCTCATCTGTACAGGAAATGCTTCCTGTTCTAGAGAAGGTCATGCAATCAGGGAAGCCTCTATTGATCATTGCTGAAGATGTTGAAGGTGAAGCGTTAGCTACACTCGTGGTGAACAAGATCCGTGGTACTTTCAATTCTGTTGCGGTCAAAGCTCCAGGATTTGGAGAACGTAGGAAGGCAATGCTTCAGGACATGGCAGTTCTTAGTGGTGGCCAAGTTATTGCTGAGGAAGTAGGGCTTAAACTTGATGGCGTTACTTTGGATCTTCTCGGAACTGCCCGCAAGGTAGTAATAACGAAAGATAACACCACCCTTATTGAAGGAGCTGGAACTCGAGAGGATGTAGAAGGTCGAATTTCGCAGATCAAAGCGGAGATCGATAATACAGATTCCGATTGGGACCGTGAGAAACTACAAGAGCGTCTAGCTAAACTCAGTGGTGGAGTTGCTGTTGTTCAGGTTGGCGCTGCAACTGAAGTTGAGCTTAAGGAAAAGAAGCACCGCATTGAAGACGCACTTTCTGCAACACGCGCAGCTATTGAAGAAGGCGTCGTCGCTGGAGGTGGCACAGCCCTACTCCGAGCACGTTCTGCAGTTAACGCTGCTGAAGATGGACTCGATGGGGATGAAGCTACAGGCGCTCGCATGGTAGCAACTGCTCTCACTGCGCCAGCTAAACTCATTGCTGAGAATGCTGGATACGAAGGATCCATTATTGTCCGAGAGNTTGAAAATGCCTCTGGAAATGTTGGCTTCAATGCAGCTAAAGGTGAGCATGAAGACCTCGTTGAAGCAGGAGTAATTGATCCTGCCAAAGTTACACGGGCAGCTCTCCAAAACGCAGCATCTATCGCAAGCTTACTTCTAACTACTGAAGCGCTTATTGCTGATAAACCAGAACCGGAAGCACCAATGCCTGCCGGTGACCCAATGGGCGGCATGGGCGGCATGGGCGGCATGATGTAAGCGGTCCATAAGGAAACGCTAAAGNGAGTCGGTTTTCCGGCTCTCTTTTTCGTTTTGTCAAATTTAAAAAATCATCAATGTTCTAGAAACACCGCAAATGTAGAAAACATGTGTACCCTCGCGACACATGGATAAGAAACCAAAACCTAACCCTCAGAAACTCCTCGACCAGTGGATGGAATGGGAACGAGGAGAGACACCTCCGGGAAGAGTTATAAGTAATCTCAAAACTGGGGGTTTACCAGAGCTCCTAGAGCAACTCATCGAAGAGAAATAAACTGATTTAGTGGAAATAGGAAGAGGCGGATCTCAAAAAATTCCTCGTCCTGAATCTTGGCACCTAGGTGCGCCAGCACCTTGGGAGGGGAAAGAACGGAGAGCCTTTACTCTAGAGGCCTTAGAAAGCATAATCTCGGGGTATAACTCACGAACCCTTAGTGATAAAACGAAGGAGCAGAGGCGTTCCGCTGTACTCATTCCAATATATTGTTCGGNTCAAGATGAACTGCATGTTATCTTGACCAGAAGATCTGCAATGATGAAACACCACACCCACGAGGTAAGTTTTCCCGGTGGTAATCAAGAGCCAGAAGACCAAGACCTATGGGCAACGGCTATTCGTGAAGCTCATGAAGAAATAGGACTTAACCCTGAACTTCCGAGGTTTGTAGGGACTCTTGATAGCTTCGTAACTGTAGGTAGTAACTCTCTAGTAACTCCATTCGTAGGGATACTTGATACCGTTCCTGCGCTAGAAGCTAACCCCATAGAAGTCGAAGAAATCATTGATGTTCCATTGGCTGAACTTCTCAATCCCGATATTTACAGAGAAGAGATCTGGCAGTGGCAAGACGGGAAATCACGCCCTGTATTTTTCTTTGAACTTATTGGGGANACTGTCTGGGGTGCCACAGCATCAATGCTGCGACAATTCCTTCTTGTGCTTCTCTCCATAGATCAAACGAAGTGATTCTGGCTACTGGTACAAACAAAGTACTCAGGTTCATTCTGTCCGCTATTGGTTTGACTAAGATAGGCCCATCACCCGAATTTAAGGAACGGATCTATGGCTGAAGTAGAGGTGGGTCTCGGTAAATCTGGTCGGAGAGCTTATGGGTTTGACGACATCGCTATTGTCCCCAGTAGGCGAACAAGAGATCCAGAAGATGTTGACATTCAATGGGAAATTGATGCGTTTACTTTGGGCCTGCCCGTGATGGCGGCGGCTATGGATGGAGTAGTGAGTCCAGCTACCGCTATTGAAATGGGTCGCCTGGGAGGTGTTGGCGTTCTGAATTTAGAGGGACTATGGACGAGATACGAAGATCCTTCGGCCGTACTTGCAGAAATCGCTAAACTCCCTCCGAAAGAAGCGACAAACCGGATGCAAGAGNTATATNAGGAGCCAATAAAGCTTGAACTTATCCCTCAACGAATNGCAGAAATTAACGAGAGCGGCGTCATTTCATGTGCATCCGTAACGCCGGGGAATACTGAAGCAATGGCACAACANATTCTTTCCAGCGAACTTGACCTTCTCGTCATTCAAGGAACGGTTGTAACAGCCGAACATGTTTCTAAAACAAAGGATCCGCTTAATCTCAAGTCATTCGTCCGAGAACTCCCAATACCCGTCATTGTCGGCGGATGTGCATCTTATGAAGCAGCCCTTCATCTCATGAGAACAGGAGCCGCAGGTGTTTTGGTTGGTGTCGGCCCCGGTCATGCGTGCACTACTCGTGGCGTACTCGGCATAGGAGTTCCGCAGGCTACTGCAATTGCTGACGCCCGTGCTGCACGCATCCGCCACCTTGACGAAACGGGAGTTTATGTCCATGTCATCGCCGATGGAGGAATGGCCACAGGCGGAGACATNGCCAAAGCAATAGTATGCGGAGCNGANGCCGTNATGATCGGCTCACCACTAGCTGCAGCTCATGAAGCCCCCGGNCAAGGGTTNCATTGGGGNATGGCGACCTTCCATCCAACCCTTCCACGCGGAGCACGAGTAGAAACCCAGCAACGAGGCACCCTCGAAGAAATNCTCCTTGGNCCCGCAACCCAAAATGATGGACGGATGAACCTCTTCGGAGCGCTGAAAAATTCGATGGCNACATGCGGCTACCAAACTCTGAAAGAATTNCAAAAAGCGGAAATCATGGTCGCACCAGCACTCCAAACTGAAGGAAAATACCTGCAAAAACAGCAAGGTATNGGAATGGGCTGAGCGTTTTTAATATTTCTGATTAGAATCAGTTCCCTAGTACTAAAGGTGTTCTGTGACTAAAACCAACCCCACTGTTCTTGTTGTAGATTTCGGAGCGCAGTATGCCCAATTGATTGCGAGACGGGTTAGGGAAGCAAGAGTCTACAGCGAGATCGTGTCTCACGACTTAACAGCTGAAGAGGTTACAGACCTTCACCCAGCAGGAATCATTCTTAGCGGTGGGCCAAAATCAGTACGTATTGACGGAGCTCCACAAATTGACCCAGCCATCTACGAACTGGATATTCCAATCCTCGGGATTTGTTATGGAGCACAGCTCATAGCNCAACAACTTGGAGGNACNGTAAGCCAATTCGAAGCAGGCGAATATGGCAGAACTTCTCTTCGGGTCNCAGGAGGAGNCCTTCTCTCAGANCAACCAAATGAACAAGANGTCTGGATGAGCCATTTTGACTGCATTACCCAAACTCCAGCAGGTTTTACANTAACTGCNTCTACGAAAAACGCGCCGGTAGCNGCCTTCGAAAACCAGCGGATCTTTGGNGTCCAATACCACCCCGAAGTATCACACACNGCATACGGCCAACAAACTATCGANAAATGGTTAGATCTCGCAGGAATAAANAAAACATGGACAATGACNAATGTCATCGAAGAGCAAGTCGCAGCAATTAGATCTCAAGTGGGNAAAGGNAGAGCCATATGTGGCCTATCGGGAGGTGTAGATTCCGCAGTAGCAGCAGCACTGGTCCACAAGGCAATAGGCCATCAACTCACCTGTGTCTTTGTTGATACAGGACTAATGCGTAAAAATGAAGGTCAGCAAGTAGTAGAAACCTTTCAAAAAACTCAAGGAATTGAGCTTATCCACGTCAAAGCAGGTGAAGAGTTTTTCACAGCTCTAGAAGGCATTACAGAACCAGAGACAAAAAGAAAAGCGATTGGNGAGCTCTTCATCCGAATTTTTGAACGAGCATCAGGTGGGATAGAGGACGCACGGTTCCTTGTNCAAGGAACCCTATACCCAGACGTTATTGANTCNGGCAGCAAACATGCAGCGACAATTAAAAGTCANCATAATGTTGGAGGACTACCTGAAGATATGGACTTNGAATTNGTCGAGCCNCTCAGGTCNCTCTTCAAAGANGAAGTACGAAGCGNNGGAACCGAACTAGGTCTACCTGAGGAAATTGTCTGGCGCCAGCCATTCCCCGGACCGGGTTTGGGGGTCCGAATAATCGGCGAAGTAACCCCAGAGAAAGTTGCAATCCTTCAAGAAGCTGATTTCATTGTCCGAGATGAATTAAAAAAAGCAGGATTAGAGCGAGAAATCTGGCAGTCATTCGCCGTTCTACCAGACATTCGCTCTGTCGGGGTCATGGGGGATGAACGAACGTACGGCTTTCCATGTGTAATTCGGGCAGTAACTAGCGAAGACGCAATGACCGCCGATTGGGCACGTATTCCTTTTGATGTCCTTGAGATTATGAGCAGTCGAATCATCAACGAGGTGAATGGGATAAACCGCGTTGCCTACGACATCACGTCTAAACCACCCGGAACAATAGAGTGGGAATGACCAACGAGAATATACCCGACTTATACACTCGGGCATTAGCATCATTTGGCAACGCCCTTTCCGAAGTCCCTCTAGATGCTTGGGATCTTCCCACTCCATGCACCGAATGGACAGTTCAATCTCTTGTCGTTCATGTCGTCGCAGGAGAAGTTCAACTGATCAATCTGCTACAACATCAGGAATTCGTGGATACGGATTTGAGCACAAACATCTTGGGGCCCGATCCAATGTCTACTTGGAGAGGGACAGCACTAAAAGCTATAGGAATAGTTCAAGAAACGCCTCTAGATACCCCAATATCTCATCCAACAATGGCCTTGACACTGGAACGACTTCTGGGAGCAAGAATTAGCGACAATGTCGTCCACGGATGGGATTTATCTCAGGCCCTATCGGTTCCATACGAAATCGAAGAAGAAACTGCTGAATGGCTTCTAGATTTCTGGCTTTCTTTATTCGACTTCCTAACCGATTCTGAACATTTTTNTTCACCAGTAGAGCCTGTTGATGACTCGTCTAGCGCCAGATTATTGGCTTTGCTTGGCCGCAATCCGAAATCCTAAANNTCNCTTCTCATCGGCTTCGAATCGGGTCGCTCCCATCCCAATCTGCNGCNTCAGCCATACGGCTCTTTCGTCTTTTNCGGGCATCGTCTGGGAGNTCAGCCATTTCAATTATTCCAGTTTCTTGATCAATCAGGTAGATNAACCGAATCCCATGGATTGCGCCCTCTTGNAGAACCTCTAGATTTTCTGCCAGCANAGATGCGAGCGCNACATCATAGTCCTGAGGGAAAAAACATACATGGTGAACACCTGTTTCAGAACGACNCACNACATCTTTATAGTCAGAAGGGGATTNATTGTGCTGGACAATTAATTCAATTTCTAAAGAGCCTGTAAACGCAGTTGCTATNCCAATCTCTATTTCGCTTTGAATGCCTCGGTGTCGAAAATAATCTAGAGGTACATGTTCAGCGACGTACCAAGGNCCAATACCGGTCTTATCTACCCATTCCATGGCCGCTTCCTTGAGNTCAGAAACAACNTACCCTATTTGCCCCAGAGGTCCTAGGTTTTTCTGCATACAGGAATCATAGGATAATTGTGAGCTGGCTGGTCCTGATTTCTAAATCATTGATCACTTCGTTCAACTCGTAAAATTAAGAGAGCTGCCCTACGATGCATTTATGACAAAAGTATCGTTAATAGCAAAATTACAAACTAACCCTGAACAAGCAGATGAGGTTGAAGCAGCATTGGAGAATACTTGCAAAGCTGCTGCGGAAGAAGCGGGGCTGGAAATTTACTCTGCCCATAAGGACTCTGCTGAAGAGGGCGTCTACTGGTTCTTTGAACTGTATGAAAATGATGAAGCCCTCGGTGTTCATGGGCAGGGAGATGGTATGAAAGCAGCAATGGCAGCTCTGGGGGCCTTACTGACAGCACCACCAACCATCAACATCGCATCACCTGTGGCCGCGAAGGGTTTGGAAATTTAGTTTTCTTTGAAATTAGTTGTGTTTGTTATGGAGTTTCCAGAACAGTCACAGAACCCGTATCGCCATTCACGGTGATGATTGTTCCATTGCTTATTCTTGAAGCCGCTTGATGAACGGCAGTCACACAAGGGACTCCAAATTCACGACTAACAATAACAGCGTGGCTTAATGGTGCACCTACCTCAACTACCACTGCCGCCGCTGGAACAAATAACGGAGTCCATGAAGGGTCAGTAATAGGAGCTACCAGAATTTCCCCAGGTTCAAGTCCGCGGGGATCTGAAGGGTCAGTGATAACTCGTGCCTTACCCGTAACAGTTCCAGGGCTTCCGGGGATTCCGGTAAGCTCTTCACCTTCAGCGACCGGTTCAGCTGATGAGTCTCTTTGCTCCCATTCACTTAAAGGAGGCACATCACCAATGATTATAAAAGGGTCTTGAAGTTTTTTAAGTTCTTCGTAATCCTCTGAACGGGCTGTGATGATATCTTTCATTCCTTCAGGGTCCGCTATAAACGCATCGATTTCTGAATCCAAAAGGAGGAAAACATCTTGAGGTTTTTGGAGTATCCCGCTTTTCGCCATTCGGTTTCCAAGTTCATACATGGGAAGACGGATTTCATGCACCGCAAGCATCTCGGTTAGCTTCGTTCGTTCGCGGGTCGGGATGAAAATCTTACAAACACGCAAGGCCATCTCTAAAGTACTTAGTGCTTCATCGCTTCCAGCTAAGGCATCTCGAGCTTCTCTTTCGGCATTTTCACGTATTTGCACAGCTGCAAGGTGACGATTATCGGGTGAAAGGGATTCGTCGGCGTGACGCATAGCATCGACTGCAGCAAACGTGACGTCTGGGTTGATTTCCCATGTCGCTGACCGAGCGTCCCATTCTCCTGGTCCGCGAGCCCCGTGTTCAGAGATGAAATCTCCTAACGCAGAAAGAAATGCGTTCCCTTCATCGCTGGCCTCTAAACGCTCTCGGAGGCTTTCCATTCCACCCTCGAAAGCATTGGTAAGCGTCTCTGAGGAAGATACTGTTCTCGAAAGGCTCCATAATTCATGCGATGGTGGGGCAGAGTCTATTCCCCCCAGTCCAGTTATCAGCCGGCCAGGAAGTGAAGGGTCAACCTCTGCCAGCAGCTCAGCGAGGATTCCAGGACCTACAGAAGCTGCGGTTCCGTAGATGTAGTAAGGTTCAAAAAATTCCCGAATCAATGGTGACATTGAACGTGCGCGAGAAACCAGCTCCTCATTTGACGCAGCACCCAAGTCGGGCCGCGACGCTATAACGGAAAGAATTTTTTCACGGTCTTCGGTCAACTCTTCGGGTTCTGACGTTGCAGTCATGATCCAGCCCATCGTTTCTTCTATCTTGGCTGTCAGCTCTGGCCGTTCGTCACCCTCCTGAGCAACATATGGTGGGATATCTGGGTGGTCTCCAAGGAAAGCGGCGTCGGTTGTTTCAGGTGATAAACCGGGGGTTCGGACACCGACGATGCGCAGCATTGCAGCATTCAAGTAAAAGTAGCCACCGAAACACGCGATATATTCTGGTCGTTCTTCATCAGTTTCGTCTTTGGTGAAGCATCCCCAACGGATTACTCCATCTTCCCAGCCAGGGGCTACACCTTTTTCAAAAACGAGGTCCCACCCCAACGGGCTGCAAGGCCCTGGTAGAACTTCACCTGAGTTCGCTCGCGTATATAAGGTAAAGCGTTTGCTTGGTTCCCAGTCAGTTATCCATCGGTCTTCCATATTCTCCTCCAGACCTTCTCTGTGTAAAGAATTATTACTCAGATCTAGAGTCTCACATGCCGAACCCTTCTGCCAATTATGGTCTTGGATCCGTTTATTCTCCGACCCATTTAGCGTCGCGTCGTTCCAAGAATGCTGCCATACCTTCAGCGGCCTCGTCAGAAGCAAAGAGCTCTGCAGAAAATTCTGCAGCCCAGGTAAACACTTCCTCTTGAGGTAAACGGGGGATTTCGTTCACGAGTCGTTTTGCTGCAGCTAGAGCTAAGGGGCCGCCGCGAAGAAGGTCATTGATGACCTCCTGAACCGCACTATCGATGTCTTCTTCAGGGACTGCTCGAGAAATAATTCCCAGCTCGGCTGCTTCTTTCCCTGTAAATCGGTTCCCGCGTAGAAAGGCTTCCATTGCTTCCCCGCGACGCATTTTCGGAAGGCACACCACTGAAATAACTGCAGGGGCTACGCCAAGTCTGACTTCAGTAAAGCCGAATTTTGCGGTGTCGCTTGCGATAGAAATATCTGCTGCAGCGGCGAGGCCAACCCCGCCTCCCATTGCCGCTCCGGTGATGCGAGCTACAACGGGTTTTGGGCCAGTCTGAATAAGGGAAAGAGCCTTATCGAAACCGATAGACCCCATATCTGGGGCACCTGTTCCCGAAGATCGTTCTTTAAGGTTCGCGCCTGCACAAAAAACTGTTCCGGCATGGGTAAGAACGATCACCCTAACTTTGGGGTCCTCGTTCGCTGCCGTTAAAGATTCAAATAATCCGACGGTGAGGGACTGGCCAAGCGCATTTTTGTTCTCTTCGTCAGCGAGTGTGATAGTAGCGATACCATCTTCAACTTGATATTGGATGGGATTCATAGATGTTCTCCTAGTTCCAAACTAACAGGGCAAATCCTTTTCTNGCCATTTCTTATCNCCGNATAAGTACCTGAGCCTTTATGAAACCCGCTAGGCTGCGCACCACAACCACANTGATAACTTTTCGGCTGATGGAGTGACGATGGATTTTGATTTTCCCCCCGATGATGACCCTCGTCGGCTTGAAGTCCGCTCATGGATTGAAAAAAANCCAAACCCTACAGCCCAAGACCTTGTTGACGCCGGTTATGTTGTTCCCCATTGGCCACGCCCATACGGCTTAGAAGCTGAACCCATGTTGCAGATCATCATCGCTGATGAATTACGTAAAGCNAAGGTTGGCCTTCCACCCAATCCAATAGGGATAGGTTGGGCCGGCCCCACAATCCTAGAGGCAGGCACAGAAGAGCAGAAACAGAAATACCTTCCGGGGTTACTTACAGCTGAAGACATGTGGTGCCAGCTCTTTAGCGAGCCTGATTCAGGNTCAGATCTAGCGAGTTTATCAACGCGTGCCGAACGAGACGGGGAAGAATACATCGTTAATGGTTCGAAGATCTGGTCAAGTGGAGCTCATCATTCAAAGTACGGAATTCTCATCGCCCGAACCGATCCAAACGTCCCAAAGCACAAAGGCATTTCGTATTTTATATGCCCGATGGATCTTCCAGGTATCACTATGACACCCATCATTGATATGACAACAGCACATAGCTTCAATCAGGTNTTCTTTGATGATGTTCGCCTTTCCGCCGANCTTCTTGTAGGTCAAGAAGGTGATGGTTGGCGTNTAGCGAAGGTNACTCTNGCGAATGAACGCGTATCTCTCTCTTCCGCTGGTTCNCTCTGGGGTGCGGGCCCTTCTGCNAAGCTNCTTCTTGACTTGGTGCGTCANAGCGGCGGATCTCAGAATCCTGTGTTACGCCAGAAACTTGCCGGCTTGTATTGTGAGGCAGAGGTATTGCGGCTAAATCGGCTNCGGACNCTTACTGCCCGATTAGCNGGNAANCATCCGGGCCCAGAAGCCTCCATACAGAAACTNATGGCCGATGAACATGGACAAAATACCCTTGAGTTGGCTCAAGAGATTGTCGGCACGGCGACAATGATTGAAGGAGCTGGGCCAACGGGAACTGTTCCAAGAAAAATGCGAAGTGGAGTGACGAAGAATCATTTCTCGACAAGGCATTTCTCCGATGTTGACCCGATCTGGTATTACGGCTTTATTTTTTCACCTGCATTAACTATCGGAGGGGGGACATGGGCAGTGCAGCGAAATATTGTTGCCGAACATGTCTTGGGGCTCCCTCGCGATGTCAACGTTGAGAAAGGAAAAACTTGGTCCGAGGCGCGAACCCAAACTCAGGACTAATTTCCTAAACGAGACTGGATAGCTTGAAGAAGTTCCTCAGGGTTATCGGACCCTACAACAATTCTCCTTCCATCATGCTTCTGTATTGCTATGGCGGTATTTCCCCAAGCTCTCCACATCGACCCATGACGCATTATTTTGACTCCGGANCCCCACATATTTGTAACTTTTTGAAGTTCAGCTGATTTGATCTCACTAAATAAAATTTCTTTCTGTGGAAATCCGTATCGAAAGACGAGGTCNATTTTTTCCTCGGAGACAGTTGTAGAGAGTTTTGCGAACATGCTTGTTAAGGCGAATACTATGAGCGGGGCAATAAAGATGGTGATTAATCCAGGCAAATTTTTGCCATCGAGAGGTTCCTCTGGGAGGGAAATGAGCCAGGGTATGAAGGTAATTGCGCATACTAGAACCGGAAGACCGAAAACATATCGGGCGTCGGCTGTGTTAATGTCGTGAAATTCACCCATTACCTGGCCCTAACGGGTCCGGGGAAGGCCGAGTAGGCCCTCAGCAATTAAGTTTCGGCTGATTTCGCTTGTGCCGCCATAGATCGTTGTTACCGGCGCATGGCGGAAATGTTCATCAAGGGCACCACCAACTGGAGCAGTCTCTTCGCCGAGAGATATCAGTCCTTCGATTCCGGCCATTTCGATAAACCATTTTGAATGCTTTTTATACGACTCGCTTGCGAAAAGTTTTGTCATAGAACCTTCAACTCCAAACATGACGCCTTCGGAAGCAAGAAAGGCAGTGTTATATGCGAAACCGCGACATACCTCAACATCAATCATGGCACGCACGAGGCGTTCGCGCACCAGCTGGTCTTCAATGAGTGCTGTTCCGTCTGGCTGGGATGTCTTTTGGGCGTATTTGATGAAGGCGTCAATTAGGGGCGGCGATGGAAACTGTCCTCCGGCTATGCCGCGCTCATATTTCAAGGCCGCTTTCATGATTTCCCAGCCACCATCGACCTCGCCGATTCTCCATTCGTCTCCTATCCGAACACCGTCATAGAACGTGGCGTTNGAACGCTCTGTTCCCATGGTATGNACTGGGTGAATTTCAATACCGGGAGTAGATAACGGAACGATGAAAAACGTCAATCCCTTATGCTTTGGTACTTCAGTATTAGTTCTGGTTAGAAGAAGAACGTAGTCAGCGATATGAGCCATGGTNGTCCACATCTTCTGGCCATTGATAACCCACTCATCTCCGTCTTTGACGGCGCGGGTCTGNGCTGCNGCGACGTCAGANCCCGAATCAGGTTCGGTGTAACCGAANGAAACCAATGTTTCTCCGGAAAGTAACTTTGGAACGATGGCTTCCTTCAGGTGATCATTGCCGAGTTCAAGGACTACTGAGGCAACGACGATTGCAACACCCATGCCATCTATAGGAGCGCCAGCTAACTGGAGCTCTTCTATCATGACAGCCATTTCGAGAGCGCTTTTTCCTCCTCCGCCAAGTTCTGCCGGCACTGCACCTCCAAGCCACCCACGTTCAGCTATCTTCTTGTGGAAATCCCAGTTGTGTATTGTCCCATCGTGTGTGGAGCTTTTGACGTCATCGGTCAGGTGCTCTTCGATGAACGCCTTTACTTCGTTTCTGAACTCTTCAGCTTCAGGTGGGAACGACCAGTCCATCAGGCCACCTTTCCCGAGGGTAGGCAGAGGTCAGCTATTCGCTGGTATTCACGTCCTGGGTTACCTAGCTGAAGAGGCCACCCTTTCGCGCGCCGATAGTAGAGCTGTATGTCATATTCTTCGGCGAATCCGTAGCCTCCGTGATATTGGAGAGACGTAGCAGCAGCCGACATTGCGGCTTCTGACGCGAGAAGGAACGCCATGCCGGCAAGTGTTTCGGCGGNTTCATTTTGGGTTTCCAAGGCAGAAATTGCTCTGTTTGAAAGAAAGTAGGCTCCTTCCACATCGGTAATGGCTGAAGCAAGTCCATGTTGCAGAGCCTGAAAAGACCCAATCAGGACGTCGAATTGATAACGCTCTTTGGCATATGAAACTCCTAGGTCAACCGCTTTCCTTCCTAGGCCGGATAGTGCTACAGCCATAAGTGCCTGCCATTCGCTTCGCGCCTGAGAAAAGGCTTGCTTTGCTTTTTCNCCAGAAGCAATGAGATCTCCAGACTCTAACGGGCGGTTAGCCAANGGAAGGTCAGCCATATTTGGAATATGGTTTGTTGANTNTCTTTCTGTCTCTAATACGAGGTTANTTCCGTCAAAAACNATGACCGTATCGGCGATAGCTCCAGCNGGAATCAGATTGGNTGATGATCCAACTATTGGTTGTAGCCCCATAGANGCGATTTTTTCNCCTGAAGCCAGCAATGGAAGATCTTCATGATCAGGGGCNACCTTAGAAAGCAATCGGGAGGTAGCGAGGTGTTCGATGAAGGGAAGTGGGGCGATATATTCACCGACAAGATCNGCCACAATNGCACCTGTCGTCAGTGGGGCACCTCCGCCTCCGACATCTTCTGGNAGGCACATTCCCGGTGCTCCAGTTTCAGCNAGGCGGCTCCAAGCNTCAGAGTCAAAACCCAACTGGNTAGCGCCGCGTACACGTTCTATAGAGCACTCTGCTTCAAAGAAAGAGCGAAAAATATCTTGTATGGCTGATTCGTCGGAACTTAAACGCAAATACATCTTTTTTGAGATTATCGGACGAGCAGTCAATAAGACAGCTTCAATCGCCGAAAGATCATTTGAGGTTTTTTNATTTGCATCAAAATNAGAANNANTATATCATGTTGATATCACTATGATATNAGGAGAAAAATGGATCTATNCACAATAGATAACGTGGCCGGTACTCCACTTGGTTTGGTTACCGGAAGCACGATTAAGACAAAGGACATTGTCAAAGACATCGGCGCTGGTTTAAAGGGCCTCGTCGGCGGCAAACTCGGAAGTTATGAGAAACTAATGGTAGAAGCTCGAACCGAGGCAATCGAACAGATGGTTTCCCAAGCAGAAGCTCTCGGGGCTAACGCGATAGTCGGCGTACGGTTTGAAAGTACTGAAGTTGCAGCCGGAGCTGCCGAAATACTCGCCTACGGAACAGCGATCAAACGCTAAAAGCGNAAGAGNAGGAAACCTATAATATGAGCGACATTCAAGTAACAGAACTCGTNCCNGATAAGGTCGGAAAAGTTCGAAATGGGATCACCATGATAGTTATCTGGTTGATCAACCTCCCAGCCATGATAGTACTCTGGGCATTATCAGGAGTTAGTAACGGCGGGACCATCCTTCCGGCCATACTCCTGTCTTTGTTCTTCATCATTGCACCGATGTGCCTCTACATGCTGCAACCCAATCAGGCAGCCGTTCTAACACTATTTGGCGCCTATCGGGGAAGCGACGAAACACAAGGATTACGGTTCACCAATCTCTTCTACGCAAAAAAGAAGATATCTCTCCGGGTGAGAAATTTCACAACCCAAACAGCAAAAGTTAACGACGCCAACGGTAACCCCATTGAAATTGGTGCCGTAGTCGTNTGGCGGGTCGTGGACGTCGCCAAAGCAGTCTTTGGAGTAGAGAACTTCACAAACTACGTTCACACCCAATCCGAGGCAGCTGTTAGAAATCTTGCACGCTCGTACCCCTACGACTCATTTGAAGACGAAGGCGAAACCACCCTCATTGGCGATGCAAGCGAAGTCAATGACAACCTACGAACTGAACTTCAAGAACGAGCTACTGCAGCTGGAGTAGAAATCCTGGAGGCAAGACTTAACGACTTGGCATACGCCCCGGAAATCGCTGAGGCGATGCTGCGGAGGCAACAAGCATCTGCGATCGTCGCTGCACGAGCGAAAATAGTTGAAGGAGCGGTCCTTATGGTTCGTGAAGCTATTGATGCTCTTGAGGAAGGATCTGATGGATCAGACCCCATTAACCTTGATGATGAGCGTAAAGCGACATTCGCTTCTAACTTGATGACCGTTATTGCAAGTGATGCCCCAACAGCACCTGTGGTGAACGTCGGAACGCTTTCTAGGTAAAATTCCAATTCAGTAGTATGAGTATTGAGCGAAAACAATTTCCATTACGAATGTCCGAAGATCTCTATCGGGCCTTTGAAAGATGGGCAGCGGACGAATTTCGATCAGTTAACGCGCAAATAGAGGCTGTTCTATCTGAAGCGGCGAAAAATTCCGGAAGATTAAAAGGAAAATAAGTAACAAAAAATATAAATGAAAGAGAAAATATGAAATTTATACAAATTATGGAGTTTAATGGCTCCCCAGAAGACGCCGATCAGGCCCTCAAGCAGTACATAGAGAAAGCCGATGGTCGATCATACGCACGAAAAGCAACAATTTGCGTAGATCGAGATAACCCAGAGACACTCATTCAACTCATTGAGTTTGATTCATGGGAAGAAGCACAGAAGAACAACGAACTTGAAATGACCAATGACGATCATGAAGAAACACAAGATTCATTTGGTGAGATTACGTTTCGAAATCTCGATGTATTCGCCGAATACAATGTCTAACGGGTCAATTTGAGTATCCACTCAAACGACTAAGAAAGATAGAGAAATGAGACAATGGAACTAATCACCGTTTCCGGTTTAACAATGCAGTTTGGAAATCACCGTGCACTGGACAACGTTGATTTCACTGTTCATTCCGGAGTAACAGGATTAGTTGGAGCGAACGGAGCAGGAAAAACCACGTTCATGTCAATTGCGCTTGGTTTACGCAAACCGACGCAGGGGACCATTCGGGTGCTGGCTCTAGAACCAATTAAGCAAGGAGCCGAATTACGATCACTCGTATCGTACGGGCCGGAACGAAATATTCTTCCAGACGAAATGCCGGCAGTTGACTTTGTTAAACACCTTGCCGAAGTCCGAGGAATACCCAGGAAAGAAGCAAAAACCAGAGCAAGCGACGTGCTGTGGCTCGTCGGCTTGGGTGAAGAACGTTTCCGACCGATAGGAACAATGTCTACAGGTCAACGACAACGAGTTAAATTAGCGCAAGCAATCGCAGCGGACCCAAAACTCGTTTTTCTTGATGAACCCACTGATGGACTTGATCCTCTCGCCCGAGATGAAGTTCTGACTCTTATTCGCCAAGTCAGCGAAGAATACGGCATACATATCATGATTTCTTCACACCTGCTTGAAGAAGTCGAGCAGATTTGTGACAACATTGTGGTCCTTAATGCAGGAAAGCTGGTTGTGGCGGGACAATTAAATCAACTGACTGGTCAAAGCACTGGTATAGAAGTCGAACTTGTCTCAATAGATGATCGGCCTGATGCAATAAACGCAGTCGAAAGATCCCTACGTGAAGCAGGACTTGCGGTAGTAAGGGAAGCAGAAAGTCCAGTTCTGCGAATCCCTGATGGGATACCCGAAGAATCATCTGACTTGATACGGGACGCTGTCGCCGATGCCGGAGCCAGACTGCAACGGATACAACATCGACGTCGAA